>LIBV01000005.1 GCA_001438335.1 Pelagibacteraceae bacterium BACL5 MAG-120820-bin39 | reverse complement strand
GACCAAGTATTTTCTTGACCATCCACAACACCTGTTTGTAAAGCACCATATACTTCAGCAAAAGCCATTGGCTGAGGTGAAGCACCCATTGCTGCAATCATAGCTTTAGCAACATCTGAGGTTTGAACACGGAATTTAAGACCAGCTGCATCTTTTGGACTTATTAATGCTTTGTTAGCTGAGAAGTATTTCATACCACTCATCCAATAACCCAAACCAACAAAACCTACATCTTCCATTGCATTTAATAAATCCTTACCTTCTTTAGACGCGGTGAATGACATAGCTGAGTCCATGTCTTTGAAGATAAATGGCAGGTCAAATACTCCATACTTTTTAGTATATGAACCAAATTTAGAAAGTGATGGAGCTAACATTTGTACATCATCCAAAAGCAGTGCCTCTAATTCTTTAGAGTCACCAAATAATGTACTATTTGGATAAACTTCAACACATAATTTTCCATTAAGCTCTTTGTTTACTCTTTCTGCAAAATTATTTGCAGCTACTACTTTAGGGTGAGTTGTACCACCAGTAACATGTGATAATTTAACAACACGTTCACCAGACTCGCACGATGCAAAAGCTGAAGTAGCGCTTGTTACCATAACAAATACAAATGCTAGTAAAATAGAATTAATCTTTTTAAACATTTTTTTATCCTTACGTTTAGTTTAAATTTAAAAAGTTATTATAATTGGTTTTATCTAACAAACAATAACATTCAATTTACCCTTTCAAGTTGTATTTAATATTGATTAAAAGTTTATTTAAAAAATAATTATTAATTAACCATTATTGTCATTAATTGCCGAATAAATTTTCTGTAAAAGTTATACTGACGCACTGATTAAAAAAATTAGTAGTTATTGGAAATAGAAATCAAGAATGCAATAAAAATTAAAACAGCTGTTGAAATTTTATTGATAACTTTTGGATTTGTTTTCAACCATATAATTAGTTTTTGGGCTAACATAGCGTACCCCACAAGTGAAAGGAAATCTAAAATTATATATGTAAAAATTAATATCATAAACTGAATAATAAAATTTTGACTAAAATCTATAAATTGAGGAAAGATAAAAGGAAAAAACATCCAGGCTTTTGGACTAGTACCTGCAACTAAAAAACCATCTCTATAAAAAGAAAAAAAACTTTTGATCCTAATATTTTTTTTAATTAAATTTTTTGGAACTGAAGTATAGATGTCATAGGCTAAATAAAGCAAATAAGCTACACCTAACCATTTAATTGTATTTAAAAATTCAGGGTAATCAGAAAAAAAAGTTCCAATAAAAAAAATAACTAAAATAGCCTGTATGAAGTTTGCACTAATATCACCTAGAGCTGTCCAAATACATTTCTGAATTCCATAGTTCATAGAATAAGAGATAATAACCATTCTTGGAGTACCTGGGGTGATGAATAAAAAAATTATTATTTGTAAAAATAATAAATAGTTTAGTGGAAGCATTTTGATTGGATGGATAGCCCTTAAAAACCGGGAGCTAAAGATGGCTAAGAAGGACTATCTAATTAAAATCTATCACAATTGATAAAAAAATGCATTATTGATTTTTTCAAATATAAAGGATTTATGAAAAAAAAAGGTCACACCCCCATTACTAGAGTAAAAAATCCAGAGCCAAATATCAAGGATCCAGATTGGATCATTTGGGCTGCTTGGGCTGATCGAATTACTTTTGAAGAAATTCAAAAAAAAACAGGTAAGACCGAAGCTGAAGTAATAAAAATAATGAGGCGATCTCTAAAACCTGTATCTTTTAGATTATGGAGAAAAAGAGTTAACCAAAAAAGTATCAAGCATAGAAAAAAATTCGAATACTCAAGAAAAGAAATAGCTAGCAAAATTAGAAAGAATGATTATTTATAGATTATGAAAAATATTACAATTTACACCGGTCCACTGTGTAACTACTGTGAGGCTGCAAAAAGATTATTAGTAAGAAATAATGCTCCTTATAAAGAAATCAATATTGCAACTGTTGATGGTGCGATGGATGAAATGATAAAAAAAGCGAATGGTAAAAGAACTATACCTCAAATATTTTTTGATGATCAGCACATCGGTGGGTATGACGATATAAGAGCTCTAGAAAAAGAAAACAAACTCCAAGAAATGCTAAAATAAGTTTATTCTTTTGGTTTAAACACTAAACAAACGCCGTTATTACAATATCTTTTTCCTGTTGGTTGCGGTCCGTCTTCAAAAATGTGTCCGTGGTGACCACCACAATTTTTACAATGATATTCTGTTCGAGGATAGCCTAGTAAATGATCAGTTTTTGTTTCAAATACTTCTGGTAAAGATTCATAAAATGATGGCCAACCTGATCCACTCTCGTACTTTGATTTTGAATCAAATAATTTTACTCCACAGTTTGCACAATAAAAACTACCTTCTCTCTTTTCACTGTTTAAATCACTAGAACCTGGCATCTCAGTGCCGTCTTCAAACATCACAAGTTTTTGTTCTGCTGTTAGATTTGTATTAATTTTTTTTACCATATTATATTTTTATTTTAACTCTCTTATAGGTTTACCTGCAACACAAGCTTCTAAATCTTCAATCATTTGGGTATAAAAAATACTATAGTTTTCCGCCGTAACATATCCAATATGAGGGGTTAATAAAGCATTAGGTAAAAATCTTAATTTATTATTTTCAGGTAAAGGTTCTTTCTCATAGACATCTAAACCCGCACCTAAAATTACATTTGTTGATAAAGCAATAATTAGATCATCTTCATTAACAATTGGTCCTCTAGAAGTGTTTATTAAAAAGGCTGTTTTTTTCATTTGATCTAATTCTTTCAAAGTAATGCAATCTTTATATCTTTCACCTCCCTGAACATGTATTGATAAGAAGTCTGAATGTTTAATCAAATCTTCCTTACCACACGGTAATACATCTAGCTCTTTACATTTATTTAAATCCAAATTTTCACTCCAGGCCATAACTTCCATACCAAAAGCTTTTCCAATTTTTGCTACTTGAGAGCCTACTCTTCCAAGACCAATTAATCCTAAAATTTTACCCTTTAATTCAAAACCAACCGTAGTTTGCCAATAACCCTGGTACATATTATCTATTTCTGTTTTAAGGTTTTTAGCTAATCCCAAAATCAATGCCCAGGTTAATTCGCTAGTAGGATTAAAATTAATCTCAGTGCCACACACCGTAATTTTTCTTTTTTTTGCAGCTTCTAAATCTATTGCTTTATTTCTTGAGCCACTAGTAATGATAAATTTTAATTTGTTTAAATTATCAATCAAATTTTTGGTAATAGGAGTTCTTTCTCTCATAATTAATAAAGCTTCAAAATCAGCTAGTTGTTCAATTGCTTCAGCCTCATCTAAAAAAGGTTCACTGAAAATTTTAAATTCATATTTGCCTGATAATTTTTTTAAATCCACAAACTCCTGTGAAACATTTTGATAATCATCTAATATTGCAACTTTAAGCATTTTTAATTTCCTTATTTGATAAAAGTAAACCTAATATAATTAAAATTGCTCCAATCAAATGAAAAAATTGAAATTTTTCATCATAAATTCCAATAGCCATGATAGTGCTAAATAAAGGTATTAAAGATAAAGAAATACCCGCTCTATTAGCACCTACAATCGATACAGCCCCAGCCCAACAATAATAAGAGCCTATGCTTGGAAAAAGAGCTAGAAAAATTAAAGTATAAACAAGATTAATATCAAATTTAATTACTTGCCCATTAGTATATTCGTATAAAAATTGTGGCAACACACTTATAAGTCCAAGTGTACAAATAACATGTACTAATGTTAAAAGTGGTAAAGTGAATTTTTTTCTCTTTAATAAAGTTGAGTAAATACCCCAAGTTAGAGCACCACCTACCATAATTAAATCTCCCTTATTAAAATTTAATGAAAGTAAAATATCTAGATTAAGTTTTGTTATAATTGCTATTATTCCTAATACTGAAATAATTAGACCTAAAATCTGAAACTTATTAGTTTTTTCAACTTTAAATAATAAACAAAGCAAAATTATTATTGCAGGGATTGCAGCATTAAATAAGGAGGCGTTGATTACTTGCGTGTGGATCAAAGCTAAATAAGTAAAAGAATTAAATAATCCTACACTTGTAAATCCTAGCAAAAATAATAACGGTAAATTTTTAAGAATAATATCTTTGTATTTAATAATTTCTTTGTAAGTAAATGGTAACAAAATAAACCAAACAAGTGTCCATCTATAAAAAACTAAAGATAAAGGAGGAATATCTGTTAAAAAAGCATATTTTCCAACAATGAAATTACCTGCCCAAAATAAAGATGCACATACCAGCATTATATATGCTTTGGTGTTTTGCATGAATTAACTAAATCTTTTTGAGCTATAAGGTTCTAAATTGAGATTTGTATTTTCTTTAGCTATCATTCCGGAAACAATCTTTCCAGATATTGGACCTAATGTCCATCCCAAATGATGATGACCAAAACAATAAAAAACATTTTTACGATTTTTTGAGGGACCTATAACGGGTAAAAAATCTGGTAAGCTTGGTCTAAAGCCAAGCCATTCATCCTCATGTTCAGGTAGATCTCCCAGCATATATTTTGCATTATTAATTAAGTTTTTAATTCTCGATTTTGATAATGGATTATCTAACCCACCAAATTCAACTGTTCCTACTACTCTTAATCCTTGTTCCATGGGTGTAATCCCAAATCCTCTATTAGAAAATATTACCGGTCTATTTAATAAGTGATCACAATTTTTAAAATGTACGTGATATCCTCTTTCTGTATCTAGAGGTATCTTCTCATCAAGTTTATCTGTAAGTTTTTTTGAAAATGCTCCACAAGCAATGACAATTTTATCAAAAATGAAACTTTGATTTTCAGTTTTTAAAATTGGTTTATCATCATCAAATTTGACTTCCTGAACATTTAATTTTTTAAATTTTCCACCTTTCTTTAAAAAAAGATCAAATAATTTTAAGAGAATTTTTTTTGGGTTTCTCGCATGTCTAGCATAGGGATAGTAAACTCCAGCATGGTAAAAGGGTTTAATATGTGGTTCTAGATCATGGATTTCATGTTTATTAACTAATTGTTGTTTTACCCCTAGTTCATCTCTAACTTTAATTTCTAATTCTCTACTTTTTAAATCTTTGTCCGTCCAAATATATAAAATACCTTTATTTTCAACCAATCCTTCTAAATCTATCTCATCAAACAATTCATCATAAGCAGGTAATGCTAAATCTAATATTTGATGCATATTTTTTGCAGTGTGCATCATTTTGTTTTTTGTAGAATTTAAAATGAATCTAACAAACCAAGGAATCATTTTAGGTACATAGTTCCATTTTAAAGCGAGAGGTCCATAAGAACTTAAAAGCATTGCTGGCACATCTGCTAATACATCTGGTCTATTTAGAGGAACTGATGCATACGGTGAAAAGTGACCCGCATTGCCATAAGATGCAGCTGGACTGCCTGGCTCGTCTCTATCAAAAATAGTTACCTCAAAACCTTTTTTTTGAAGAAATAATGCATTGGATATTCCTTGAATACCACTACCCACAATTCCAACTTTTAAATTTTTATTCATAGCAACTTATATATTTAATATTTAGTTTTTAGGAAGCGACAAATTATACTTTTTTAATTTAAGCTATAAGTTGTTTGCTGTTAATTTTGGCACTCAAGACAATTGCAAAACCTATCATGGTTGCCAACATAGATGAACCTCCGTAGGACATTATTGGTAAAGGAGATCCAACTATAGGTAGTAATCCTAAAACCATCGACATATTAATCGTTACATACAAAAAAATAGCAAAAGCAAAACTATAACAAAATAATTTGGCAAAATGACTTCTGGAAATTGTTCCAATATAAATTACTCGATAAAGAATAACTGCATAAATTAGTAATAAAAATAATGATCCAAAAAATCCAAATTCTTCAGAGTAAAGAGTAAAAATAAAATCTGTATGTTTTTCAGGTAAAAAATCTAAATAACTTTGAGTACCTTTAAGGTATCCCTTTCCTGTAAGACCTCCTGAGCCAATAGCTATTTTAGATTGAATTATTTGATAACCTGAGCCTAAAGGATCTATATCAGGATTTAAAAAAGTTAAAATTCTCATTTTTTGGTAAGGTTTTAATAAAGAAATAACAAAAGGTAATGAAACAATAAAAGTTATGAAAGAGTAACTAAAATATTTAATTTTTAATCCTGATAACCATAATACTATTAAGCCACTCAAAGCTATCAAAATGGATGTTCCAAGATCAGGTTGTCTAATAACTAAAATAATAGGAATTAAAATTACAGTTATAGATGTTATTATTGGAGTAAAGTTATTTACATCATTGATTTTTACTCGATGGTAATATTTTGCAAGACACAAAATAATTGCAATCTTCATTAATTCTGAAGGTTGAAGATTTATAAAATAAAAATCAATCCATCTTTTTGATCCTGAGGCCTCTACTCCAAATATCGAGACCCAAATTAACAAAGCTAAAACAATTATATAAATAAAATATGATAAACTGTGCCAAAATTTAATTGTAAACAATGAGAGCAATATCATCATTGGGAAAAAAACTACAAATTTAATAAAATGACTTTTTGTATGAAATAATATTTGACCACCATCTGTTGAATACATGGTAAAAATACTAAGAACACCCAATAAGGTTATTAAAAATAATAAAATATAATCTAAATTTTTAATTTTTTGAATTAGTGTTAATTCATTATCTAATTTTGTATGTTGAAACATTTATATATCTAGGTGATTTTTTTCTTTAAACTTTTCTCTCATTTCGTGTTTGTCAATTACTGCTTTAAATAATTCTTTTGCTAAAGGTGCCGCTGCTGAACTTCCAGATCCGCCATGTTCAATAATAATACTCATAGCATATTGTGGCGATTTATAGGGACCAAAGGCAATATACAATGCATGATCTCTTTCTTCATAAGGAATTTCTGCAGTATCTAAATCAAGCTCTCGATCTAATTTAGTAATTCGTTTAACTTGTGCAGTTCCTGTCTTTCCAGCAAATTGATATTTGGTATCATTAATTCTTGAAGAATATGAAGTTCCTCTAATTTCATTCACAGAACTAAACATTATTTCTTGAATAAATTTAATATTTTTTTGATTTTTATATAATGGTTCAAAATTTTCTAATGATAAGTTTTGTTTGTCGGTATTCACTACTATTTTTGGTTTAATTTTATATCCACCGTTAGCTATTTGGGCAGTCATTAAACATAATTGTAGGGGGGTAGTTTGGATATAACCTTGACCAATACCAGTAATCATCGTCTCTCCAAGCAACCAGTTTTTTCCTAAACTATTTTTTTTCCATTGCGTACTTGGAATTAAGCCACTCTGTTCATTATTAAACAAACTTTCTAAAATTTTATTGCCTAAACCAAATTTTTTTGCTGTTACACTTAATCGATCAACTCCTAACAATCTTGAAATCTCATAAAAATAAGTGTCACAAGATTGTTTCATTGCCTCTTTTAAATCAACAGATCCATGCCCTTCTTTTTTCCAACAATGATAGGTTTGACCATAACTTTCTATCTTGCCCTTACAGAAAACTTTAAAATTTTTATCAATAACATTATTTTCTAAAGCTGATAAAGCAACAATTGGCTTAATTGTAGATCCTGGAGAGTATTGACCTGAAATAGTTTTATTTACAAGGGGTTTTAGTGGATTGTTTCTGATTAATTGCCAATCATCTTGATTTATTCCAAATAAAAATAAATTTGGATCAAAAGAAGGTGAAGAATGCATGGCTATAATTTCTCCAGAAAAAATATTCATTACACTAATTGAGCCTGCTTTATTTGCTAATAACTGATTACATAAATTCTGAATGTCTGTATCTATTGTAAGTTTAATATTTTTTCCTTTATCACCTTTTTGAAATTCTAATTGACTAATTCTTTTGCCATATGCATTTACTTCATATCTCTGAATACTATTTGTGCCAATCAACTCATTTTCAAAAGTCTTTTCTAATCCAGTTTTTCCAACTTTTAGACCAGGAACAAATTTATTTTTAATTTGTTCATTATTTTCTAAATCATCAGTATTTGCTTGATTAACATATCCAATAATATGTGTAAGATTTTCTTTATAAGGATAGTATCTTGAAATAGATAATACTGGTTTTACTCCAGATAATTCGTGTAGATAGTTATTTACTTTTGCAAACTGTTTCCAGCTTAAATTTTCAGAAATAATTAGAGTTTCCCAAGGCTTGGTTTCATTTTTTTTCTTTAAGATCGTAGAAAATTCATCATCACTTAATTCAAGAATATTTTTTAACCGAGTAGATAATGTTTTGAAATCTTCAACTTGTTCTGGATCCAAGTGAAGTTGATATACTTTTTGATTACCAGCAATTAATTTTCCAAAATAATCATAAAATTCTCCTCTTTCAGGTGGAAGCTTCCATTCTCTAATTCTATTTTTATCTGATAAAGTTAAATATTTTTTACTTTCATTTATCTGAAGTGTAAATAATCGACCCACAATACCCGTAAAAACAACCACTTTTGCAGCAACAATAATAAACATTCTTCTATTAATGTTGTGCAACTTTTGGAAGCTTGAGTCTTTATTTATCATAATTTTAAATCAATATTTTTTGTAAATTTTTAAAGATATAAAAAAATAAAGGAAAAAAAATAACTGTAAAACCTAAGTTAATTACATAATTAATTTGACTTATCTCCATATCAAAAAAAATTTGTAGAATTAGATAATTGATTGAATTTAATATTAAAATTGTAATTAAAAAAAACATCCAATCATTTATAAAATTTGGTCTTAATATTATGTTTCTTAAATAAGCTGTAACACCACAGATTAATAAATAATTAAAACTACTTAACCCAATCGGTAAAGAGGTCACCACATCATTAAACAATCCACAAAGAAAAATCATTAATGTTGGAACTTGCTGAGGATTTTTTAAACTCCAAAAAAATATTAAAATAAATGAAAAATTGAATGAAAAATAATCAGGTTTTAAATAATTTAAATCAAATTCATTTAAATTAGCAATTAATAAAATAATAATTGGGCCATAAAACTTTAATTTCGAAAAAATTGAAGAATCATTACTTTTGCCCATTCTCATCTCCTTTATTTGAAATTAACACTTTTACATATTCTAGTTGAGTAAAATCAGAAAAAAAATTTACAGAAAAAATTTTATTTTTGTTATCAAATTTTAGCTTTCCAATTGGAATCCCTGGTTTAAAAATTCCAGCTATACCCGATGTAAAGATGTTTAAATCATCATTAATTTTTGGATAATATTCTTCTTTCAAGTATTCAACGGTTCCTTCATTTTTTCCACTGCCTGACACTATAGAATGAATACCTAAAGGCTCTATAATTCCTGGTATTTTGCTATTAATGTCAGTAACTAAAATAACTCTGGATGTTAAAAAATTCACCTCCACAATCTTTCCTACAAGATAATCGTCATCGACTACAGCCATTCCTAGCTCAATATTATCTTTAGATCCTTTGTTTAATATAATTGAATTTAAAAATGGACTTTCTCTATCAAGTAAAACCTTTGCTATGATATTATCTTGAGAAAGTTGTTGTTCACCAATAATTTTTCTTAATCTATTATTTTCTGATATCAAGTACTCATTTGCCAACTTCTCAGCATTATATTTTTCATACAAATTTTCTTCTTTAGTCTTTAATTCATAAACTGCTAAATGATCTTTTGCTTTAAGATAATAATCTTGAATTTTTTTTTCTGGGATAGAAGCAACAACTGAAATTCTATAGACAATATCTTGAAGTCCTTTTTCTAGATTATTAATTATTTTTAAATTTAAATTTGTAAGGATTAGTAAAACAATTGAAGCTATAATTAATGTAAATAAGGAAAATTTATCTTTTGCTTTTTTTTTTAAAAAAGCAGATCTAAATGCTATTACAAAGTCATCTCTGCTTCTAACCATTTCTACTAATACTCAGAAAGCATAGTAGAGAATGTTTGTTCTTGTTCTAAAGCTTTTCCTGTGCCGATGGCTACACAAGATAACGGATCATCAGCTACATGCACTGGCAAACCAGTCTCCTTTGCAAATCTTTTATCAATATTTTTTAATAGTGCACCACCGCCTGTTAATGTCATACCCATATCCACTAAATCAGCAGATAATTCAGGAGGTGTGTTTTCAAGAGCATCTTTAATTGCATTCACCATTTCTTTTAAAATATCATTAAGTGCTTCAGCGGTATCTTCTTCGGTAATATTGACTTCTTTAGGAGTTCCAGATCTCAAATCTCTTCCTTTAACTGCATAAGTATTACTACTTGATGCAATTGCAGTTCCTATTTCTTTTTTAATTTTCTCAGCAGTACTATCTCCAATCATTAAATTATATTCTTTTCTCATATAATTTACTAAGGCTGTATCCATTGCATCCCCTGCAATTCTTAAAGATCTAGAATAAACAAGTCCACCTAATGACATAACAGCTATTTCAGTAGTACCTCCACCAATGTCAACGATCATTGAACCTGTTGCTTCTGAAATTGGTAATCCAGCTCCAATTGCTGCAGCTATAGGTTCTTCAATTAATTGTACTCTTCGAGCACCTGCTGCAAGTGCACTATCTTGAATAGCTTTTCTTTCAACTGGAGTTGATCCTGTTGGTACACAAATCAATATTCTTGGATTAGCAAAAGTTCTTCCTTTGTGAACTTTCTTAATAAAATGTTTAATCATTTCTTCAGTAACAATAAAATCTGCGATAACACCGTCTCTTAAAGGTCTAATTGCAGTAATATTTCCTGGAGTTCTTCCAAGCATCGTTTTCGCTTCATCTCCAACTGCAAGAACTGTTTTTTTTCCACCCTGATCCAAAATTGCTACAACAGAAGGTTCATTAAGTACGATTCCCTGACCTCTAACTACTACCAATGTATTAGCAGTTCCAAGATCTATCGCCATATCTTGGCTCCATATTTTTTTTAAACTATCAAATATTCCCATCTATATACCTCTAACCTTCTGAATTTCTTGCTCCATTGGAGCAGTTTTGTTTCTTTTAATAATCATTTTATTTAATGCACTTAAATAAGCGTTTGCAGATGCAACTAAAGTATCTGTGTCTGAAGCTTGACCGACTGTTGTTTTGCCATTTTCCTCTATTCTCACACTTACTGTAGCTTGAGCATCAGTACCTTCTGTAACAGCATGAACTTGATATAATTGAAGATTTACATCATGAGGATATAAATTTTTAATACATTTGAAAATCGCATCTACCGGACCATCTCCTGTTTCAGATGTCGTTTTAATATCTCCGTCAACATCTAATGTCATGTCAGCTTTTTGTGGTTCACCTGTACCAGCAAAAACTTTTAAAGATTTTAACGAAATAGTATTTGCTTTTTTATCTAATACTAAACTGTCATCTACAAGAGCAATAATATCCTCATCATAAATATGTTTTTTCTTATCTGCTAAAACTTTAAACTTACCAAAAGCATTTTCGATAATATCATCTGTTATATCTGCATAACCTAAGCTTGTTAATTTATCTTTAAAAGCATGTCGTCCAGAATGTTTGCCCATTACCAATGAGGTTTGTTTAACCCCAACACTCTCGGGAGTCATGATCTCATAAGTATTTCTATTTTTTAACATTCCATCTTGGTGAATTCCTGCCTCATGCGCAAATGCATTTTTGCCAACAATCGCTTTATTATATTGTACTGGAAATCCTGTAACATTTGATACAAGTTTAGAAGCTTTACTTAATAAAGTTGTATTAATTCCTGTTTCAAATGGCATTAAATCATTTCGAGTTCTTATCGCCATCACCACTTCTTCTAATGCAGCATTCCCTGCTCTTTCACCAATACCATTAATAGTACATTCAATTTGTCTTGCTCCAGCTTGAACTCCAGCTAATGAGTTTGCAACAGCTAAGCCTAAATCATTATGACAATGTGTAGATAAAATTGCTTGATCAATATTTGGAACTTTATTTAAAAGAGTTTGAATAATTTTTGTAAACTCTGATGGAACTGTATAACCAACTGTGTCTGGTATGTTAATAGTCTTTGCTCCTGATTTAATTGCAAGCTCAACCGTCTTACACATATAATCCATATCTGTTCTAGTTCCATCCTCACAAGACCACTCGACATCATCAGTAAGATTTCTTGCATAAGTTACATGCTCTTTAATAGATTCATAAACTTGCTCAGGGGTTTTGTTTAATTTATATTTCATATGAAGAGGACTTGTAGAAATAAAAGTATGAATTCTAAATCTTGGAGCATGCTTTAATGCTTCATAACATCGATCAATATCTTTTTTTGAATGTCTTGCCAAACCGCATGGTATAGATTTTTTTAAAATTTTTGAAATAGCAGTTACAGCTTCAAAATCTCCAGGTGATGCAATTGGAAAACCTGCTTCTATAATATCAATTCCTAATTCATCAAATACTCTTGCAATTTGTATTTTTTCTTCAAGACTCATTGAAGCTCCTGGTGACTGTTCACCATCTCGCATCGTAGTATCAAATATAAATACTCTATCTTTATTAGCCATAATAAGTGTTTTTTGAATGGAGGTATAATACAGTCAATGTTAGATTTTGCAAAATATTTCGATATTTTTTTCCAACAAAATGACCGTTTTGGGGATTATCTTGTCTCGTAAATTGACTCAATTTTAGGCATTAAATGTAGCAACTCTTTTGTGTAACTATTTGAAGGATTTAAAAACAAGTTTTCAGTGTCAGATATTTCGCATAGTTTACCATATCTTAATACTGCAATTCGATCACACATCTGTCTTACTACTGGTAGGTCATGACTAATAAACAAAATGGTTAAATTTAATTGCTCTTGAAGATCTTTTAATAAATTTAATATTTGAGCTTGTATACTTACATCTAATGCTGAAGTGGGTTCGTCGCAAACTAACAATCTTGGTTGTGTTGCTAAAGCACGAGCGATTGAAATTCTTTGTCTTTGTCCACCAGAAAATTCATGAGGATATCGATCAGCTGATTTTTTTGTGAGTTCAACAGACTCTAGTAAATCATTAATATAATCTTTTAATTCATTTTCTTTTATAAGGGTATTATGAAGTCTTATAGGTTCTGCAATGATATCATAAACTTTCATTCTACTATTTAAAGATGAATAAGGATCTTGAAAAATCATTTGAATTTGTCTTCTAAACTTAAGCATAATATTTTTATCTCTGATCTTGTTGATGCAAACCTTATCAAAATAAATTTCACCAGACGTGGGTTTAAATAAATTTACTATCATCTTAGCAATTGTAGATTTACCACTACCACTCTCACCTACTAACCCAAAAGACTCTCCCTCTTTAATATTAAAACTTATATCGTCTACTGCAACAACGTCTTTACTAGATGATTCAGAGAAAATCCCATCATGAAATGATTTTTTAAGATTTTTAACTTCGACCAAATTTTGATCATTCAGTTCTTTTTTTTTCCAACGATTTAAAATTTTTAAATTAACCTGATTGTCATTTTCATTAATTTTATTAATTACATTAAATCTATTAATTTTTTTATTGGTTGGTGGAACTGAGCTTACTAAGCTTTTTGTATATTCCGCTTTAGGATTACCAAGCACTTCTTTTGTTGGCCCTATTTCAACTAAAATACCCTTTTTCATAACCGCAACTCTATCAGTTGTTTCAGCTATAACTCCCATGTCATGAGTAATTAATATAACTGCTAAATTTCTTTTTTTTGTCAAATTTTTTATCAAATCAAGAATTTGTGATTGAATTGAAACATCTAGAGCTGTAGTTGGTTCGTCCGCAATTAATAATTCTGGTTCACAACATAAAGCTAAAGAAATAACCACACGTTGTCTCATTCCTCCTGAAAATTGATGGGGATAATTATCAAATCTATTTTCGGCATCTGTAATACCAACTTCTTTTAATAAATTGATTGCTCTACTTTTTGCATCTGCTTTATTTAAACTTAGATGAGTTTGAATAGTTTCGATTAGCTGCTCGCCAACTGTTAATAATGGATTTAAAGAAGTTTGAGGATCTTGGAAAATTATACCAATTTTTTTTCCTCTAAGAGTTTTTATGGTTTTTGGATCTTTATAAATATCAATATTATCAATAAAAATTGAGCCTTCAGAGATTTTTCCAGGCTCATCAATTAAATTAATAATGGCATTACCTACTGTGCTTTTTCCAGAGCCAGACTCTCCAACTAGGCCCAATATTTCCCCTTTGCTTACATCAAATTTAACATTCTGAGCAGCAAAGACAGTCTCTTTTCTCATGATGTAATTAACTGATAAGTTATTAATTTTTAAAAAACTCATTATTTTAATTTTGGATTGAGTGTATCCCTCATCCAATCTCCTAAAAGATTTATTGAAAAAGCTAAAAGCACTAAAAAAATTGCTGGGAAAAAAGTAATCCACCACTCACCTGAAAATAAAAAATCATTTCCAATTCTAATCAAAGTTCCTAAAGATGGTGTTGTAGGTGGTACCCCTACTCCTAAAAAACTTAATGTAGACTCTGCTATAATTGCTAAAGCTAAACCAATTGTACCAATTACTAAAATTGGTCGTAAAATATTTGGTAATATATGTCTAAGCATAATCATTAAATTTGAAACTCCAATAATAGTAGATGCTGAAACATAATCTTTGTTTTTCTCAACTAGGGTTGCCGCTCTTGAAACTCTAGCAAATTGTGGCCATTCAGAAATTCCAATGGCAAAAATTAAAACATAAATTGCCATTTGATCATGTAGTTCTCTTGAAATAATACCACGTGCAATTCCATCCACTAGCAATGCCATTAAAATACTTGGAATAGTTAATTGTACATCGGTTATTCTCATTACAAACATTTCATATCTTCCACCAAAATAACCAGCTGTTAAACCTAAAGTAACACCAAGAGTCAAACTAAACAAAATAGCTGAAAAACCTACAATCAATGAAATTCGAGAACCATATAAAATTGTTGATAACATGTCTCTACCTTGCCCATCGGTACCAAGAAGAAAATTTCTAGTACCACCCTCAGACCATGAAGGAGGAGTAAATGCGTCCATTAATGATAAACTTGAGGGATCAAAAGGATTATAGGGAGCAATTATCTCCACAAAAAAAGAGCAGAAAAAAATAATTAATAATATTAAACTTGAAATAATTGCAGTTGGAGATTTTTTAAAACTAAAAAAAATATCACTATCGATGATTTTATTAATAAATGATAAATTTTGATTTTGCATTTTATTCTGTTCCTTTAATTCTTATTCTTGGATCAATAAAATAATAAAGTATGTCTACAATGAAATTTATCATGACAAATATAAAGGCAATAAATACCAAATAAGCTGACATAATAGGAATATCGACAAATTTAACAGCTTGAATAAAAAGAAATCCCATTCCAGGCCATTGAAAAACTGTTTCAGTAATAATTGAAAATGCTACTAAAGTTCCAATATTAATCCCCGCAATAGTAATCACTGGAATTAATCCATTTTTTAATGCATGACGATATTGTATTTTATTTTCACTTATGCCTCTAGCTCTTGCAAATTTAATATAATCTGTTTGCAAAATTTCCATCATTTCCGCTCTAACTAATCGGATAATATAAGTCATTTGAAATAAACTTAATGTAATTGAAGGTAATATAATTGCTTTAAGTCCTGACAAAGTTAAGAAACCAGTTTTCCAAAAACCTAAATCCACGACTTCTCCACGACCAAAAGATGGCAAAATCCCTAGGATGACTGAAAAAAGATATATTAAAAGTATCCCAATAACAAAAGTTGGTAAGGATACTCCCAATAAAGATACTCCTAAAATTATATTACTTGTAAAACTATTTCGATTAATTCCTGTGTAAACTCCTAATAAAATTCCTGCCACCAAAGCAATTACTGCTGAAACAAATACCAATTCTAATGTTGCTGGAAGTCTTTCAGTTATTAATTCTGAAACGGGTCTTCTAAGTTGATAAGAGATACCAAATTCTCCTTTTGAAGCATTTTTAATAAATCTTACAAATTGAACAGGAATTGGATCATTTAAACCAAGTGTAACTCTTAATTCAGCCCTTTCCTTTTCTGATGTTTCTTCACCAACCATATTATTGATTGGATCTCCCACAAAGGTAAAAAGTGAAAAAGATACGAATGCTACAACTAGCATTACTAGTATTGATTGAATTAATCTTTTTAAAAAATATATCGCCAATGTCTGAAATTTTAAATGTACATAAGCCCTTTATATAAAGGGCTTATGTTTTTAATCTTTTTTAATTTTTGCTCGAAAATCTAAACAAAGGTTCATTGTTAGGTCTAATAGGAACGTTTACATTCTTTTTAGAAGCCCAAGCAATTACCTGGTGATGTAAAGGTAGATAAGTAATGTCATCTTTTACAATTTGCCAAGCTTCAGCAATTGCAGCATTTCTTTTATCTAAATCAACTTCACCTTCCATAACTTTGATAAGTTCATCAACTCTTGCATTACTAAAGTTAGCTTTATTCCAACTTGCTCCCGTATCATATAAGTAATGAAATACATAATGACTATCTAAAGTAGGAACTCCCCAACCCAGCATATAAAAGTCTGCTTTTTTTTCCCCAAGTTCTTTGAAGTGAATACTTTTAGTTTGTGAGTTTAAACTTACCTTAACACCGACTTTTCCAAGCATACCAACAACTGCTGTACAAATGGCTTCATCATTAATGTATCTATCATTTGGACATCTTAGTTCTACTTCAAAACCATCTGGATAACCAGCGTCAGCTAAAAGTTTTTTTGATGCCTCTGGATCAAATGCCAATCTTTTATCAAGCTCTGTAGTATAGCCTGTTACACCTGGAAAAGTTACTATTCCAGCTGAAGCACTATTCCCTCTCATCACTTTTTGTTTAATTGCTTCAATATCAATTGCTTGATAAAGCGCCTGTCTAACTTCTTTCTTTTTGAATGGGTTATCACCGGTGTTACCTGATCTTAATTGATCTGCTGCCTGGTCCATTCCTAGAAAAATAGTTCTCATCTGAGGGGTACTTTCAACTTTGTGACTACCAGAAGAGTTTATTCTGCCAAGATCTTGAACTGGTGCATCAGTTACAATATCAATTTCACCTGATAATAAAGCTGCAACTCTAGTTGCTGCATTCGCAATTGGAATTAATTCAACCGTCGTCAAATTATGCTCTACATCACCCCACCATCTAGTATTCTTTTTAAATACTGTTTTAGTATTTGGCTCTCTTAGGGTAATTTTGAAAGGTCCAGTACCCATTGCATTAACAGAGGCATAAGTTTCTTGTGATGCTCCCCAATTTTGAGGGGCTTTTGCAAAATGTTTTTCTGCCCATGCTTTAGACATTACAAAGATATTAGATAATTGATTTAAAAGAATTGGATTTGGTTCTTTAGTTTTTATCTGAACTGTATAATCATCTATAGCCTTTACCGAGCTAATAGAACTAATATACTCTTTAAAATCAGATGTTGGCTGTTGTGCTCTAATAAAACTAAAAACAACATCTTCTGATGTCATTGGTGTACCATCAGAAAATTTTACATCTTCTCTTAAAAAAAAATACCAAGTTGTAGGATCAACTGCTTTCCACTTTGTGGCTAATTGTGGTCCAATAGACATATCTATGCCTCTTGTCACCAAAGCTTCATATACTTGCCTTGATACTTGAGTCGTTGGACCTTCATTTTGAGCATGAGGATCTAACGATAAACTATCACCAGCCATAGACCATTTTATTGTGTTGGCTGAAGCTGATGAAAAACCAAAAACTAAAGATAAAATTATTAGTATTTTGGATAAGCTATTAATTTTCATATTTTTACTCCTCTTAAATTATTTAAGAAAAGTATAGGTTATATAAAAATAATTTTATAGTCTAAATTGTCCTGATAAAACTAGCTTTTATCGCTATCAACTAGTTTCTTTTTACCAATCCATGGCATCATCGCTCTTAATTTAGCCCCAACAGTTTCAATTGAATGTTGTGCTAAATCTTCTCGAGTTTTAAGAAAATTCTTTTGACCATTTTTACATTCGTCCATCCACTGTTTTGTAAATTTTCCAGATTGAATATCAGAAAGAACTTCTTTCATTCTTTTCTTTGTCTCTTCTTTATTTATTATTCTAGGTCCAGATACATATTCTCCATATTCTGCGGTATTAGAAATTGAATAGTTCATATTTGCTATTCCACCTTCATAAATTAAATCAACTATCAATTTTACTTCATGCAAACATTCAAAGTAAGCCATCTCAGGTTCATAACCCGCTTCAACCAATGTTTCATAACCATTTTTAATTAGTTCTACTAGTCCTCCACAAAGAACTGTTTGTTCACCAAATAGATCAGTTTCACATTCATCTTTAAATGTTGTTTCAATAATACCAGATCTACCTCCACCAATTGCTGATGCATAAGACAATGCTAAATCTCTAGCTTTTCCTGTGCCATCTTGATGAACTGCCATTAAACATGGCACCCCACCCCCTTTTTCAAACTCACTTCGAACCAAATGTCCAGGTCCTTTTGGAGCTACCATAAATACATCTAAATCTTTTCTTGCTTTAATTAAGTCGTAATGAATATTTAATCCATGAGCAAAAGCTAAACTTGTTCCTTCTTTAATTCTTTGCTCTATATGATTTTTATAAATTGTAGCCTGAAGTTCATCAGGAGTTAAAATCATACAAACATCTGCCCACTCTGCAGCATCTGATAAATTCATAACTCTTAATCCTTTAGACTCTGCTTTTGCTTTACTAGCAGATCCATCTCTTAATGCTACAACCACATCTTGAACACCACTATCTTTTAAGTTAAGTGCATGAGCATGCCCTTGACTGCCATAACCAAAAATAGCAACTTTTTTTTCTTTTATTAAATTTACATCTGCATCTTTTTCATAAAACATTTTCATTTTGTTTCTCCTTTTAAAATTAGTTAAAAATATCTGCACCTCTAGTCATAGCTACCGCTCCAGTTCTTGAAGCACTGACAAGACCTAGGGGTTTTAATTTTTTCATCATTAAATCTATTTCTCTTCTTAGTGCAGTAATTTGAATTACTGCAGATTTATTTGTCTTATCTAATATTACTGGATGAAATGTTTTACAAGCATTAAGAGATTTTTTAATATTTTTTTCTGAAGATACGATTTTAAATAGAGCCATTTCTTTAAAAATAACCCTCTTATCCTCTCTTTTAAAATCAGCAACTTTATGAACTGGAACTAACTTTTTTAATTGCAATTTGATTTGATCAATAACTTGGGGCGTTCCAGTTGTTACAATAGTTACTCTTGAAATATTTCTTTTAAAATCAATCTCAGCAACAGCTAATGATTCAATATTGTAGCCTCGACCAGAAAATAAGCCGACCACTCTAGCCAAAACTCCTGCTTCATTATCAACCCACACAACTATTATATGAGTATCTGGTTTTCCACCCTTTGTAGGAACACTATATGCTGATTTTGCTTTTGCCATTAAACTAAAGATTTACCTTTTCCAGTAATTTTATTTTCGTCTTTATCTTTTGGTCCTAAAATCATCTGATTATGTGGTTTTCCCGAAGGGATCATTGGAAAACAATTTTCAGTTGGATCAACATGGCAATCAAATATTACTGGACCATCATAATCAATCATTTCTTGAATTTTTTCATCTAATTCACTTGGATCTGTTGCTTTAATGCCTTTGCATCCGTATGCCTCAGCCATTTTAATAAAATCTGGTAATGCCTCAGAATAACTCTCAGAGTAATTTTTTTCATGTAGTAATTCCTGCCACTGTCGAACCATTCCCATATATTGATTATTTAGAATAAAAATCTTGATTGGCAGATTATATTGTATAGCTGTTGACATTTCTTGCATGGTCATAAGCACTGAAGCTTCTCCAGCAATATCAATAACTAATTTTTTAGGATGAGCAATCTGAACACCAACTGCTGCAGGTAAACCATACCCCATCGTGCCTAACCCTCCTGAGGTCATCCATCGATTGGGTTTATTAAATTTATAATGTTGGGCCGCCCACATTTGATGCTGACCAACCTCTGTGGTGATATAAGTGTCTTGATTTTTTGTTAATTCATAAAGTCTTTGAACTGCAAATTGTGGTTTTATAGTTACATCACTATTAGTAAAGCCTAAAGAATCTTTAGATCGCCATTTCTGAATTTGTTGCCACCAATTTGAAATTTGTTGTTTATTTGATTTAGCAAAATTAATTTTTTTCTTATTTATTGTTTTTATTGTAGATTTAATAACTTCATAAACATCACCTACTACTGATAAATCTACTTTGATAATTTTATTTATTGATGATGGATCAATATCAATATGTACTTTTTTTGATTTAGGAGAAAACTCATCTATCTTACCTGTAATCCGGTCATCAAACCTTGCGCCAATATTTATTAAAAGATCACAATCATGCATAGCATTATTTGCTTCGTATGTTCCATGCATTCCAAGCATACCTAAAAACTGATGATCATCTCCAGGATATGCACCTAATCCTTGAAGTGTAGAGGTAATTGGAAAACCGGTTAAATGTACTAGCTCTCTTAAAGCCTCACTTGCTTTAGGTCCTGAATTTATAACTCCACCGCCAGTATAAAAAATTGGTTTTTTTGCTTTAGTAATTAAATCTATCAATTGATCAATTTCTTTTTGAGAAAATTTATTGTGAGATTTGCCATTTAGTTTTTTCTCAAATTTTGGTTTTGAATATTTTGTTTTTGCAAACTGAATATCTTTTGGAATATCAACTAATACTGGTCCTGGTCTTCCAGAAGTTGCTACATGAAAAGCTTCATGTAAAATTCTAGGTAAGTCATCTATATTTTTAACCAGCCAGTTATGTTTTGTGCAAGGTCTTGTAATCCCTGTAGTATCACATTCTTGAAATGCATCAGTGCCAATTAAATGAGTAGGTACTTGTCCTGATATACAAACCAAAGGAACAGAGTCCATATAGGCATCAGTCAAAGCTGTTACAACGTTTGTTGCACCCGGACCTGAAGTAACTAAAACAACCCCTGGTTTTCCAGATGACCTGGCATAACCTTCTGCAGCATGACCAGCACCTTGTTCATGTCGAACTAAAATATGCTTGATCGATGAATGATTTTTTAATTCATCATAAATCGGTAACACTGCACCACCAGGATAACCAAAAATATATTCTACCTTTTGATCTTCAAGGCACTTAAAAACTATTTCCGCTCCTGTGTATAATTTTGGCATTTGTGCAATCTAGCTGAAGTTGTACTGATTGGTCAAGTTTAACAATTAAATATTTAAATTTTTTTTAAGAACTTTTCCAAGTCTTGTGGCTTAATTTTATGCCAATCACTCATGTGACCTCTGGCCCATGTGCTTTGACGTTTAGCATATTGTCTTGTTTTTATCTCAATAATCTCTTTGGTTTCCTCTAAATTCTTTTTTTTATTCAAATAATCTTTAATTTCATTGATGCCAATAGCTTTATTTGCAGTTTTGTCTTTTTTAACATTAAGTTTAATAAAACTCTTAACTTCTTGAATTGCTCCACCTTCTAACATTTCTTCAGTCCTTTGATTAATTCTTTCTATGAGTTCAGGTCTTGGAAAATCTATGTATAATTTGTAGAAATCTCGTTCTTTAAAAACAGCTTTAGTATCTTCAAACCATTGATGAAGTGATTTGTTGGTAAATGATTTGACTTCGTAAGCCCTTATAGTTCTTTGAGTATCTGTTGGATTAATTTTATTTTTAGAAATAGGATCTAATTTTAATAATTTAAGATAAAATTTATTTTGACCAAGTTTTTTATGTAAAGTTCTAATTTTATTTCTAAATTGCATTGGAATTTCTGGGATACTAACTAAACCTTGCGTAATCGCTTTAAAGTATAATCCAGTTCCACCAACTAAAATTGGAACTTTTTTTCTTTTTTTAATTTCATAAACTTTGGCAATTGCTAGCTTTAACCAATCTCCTGTAGAAAATATTTTTTTTGCACTTTGAAATCCATAAAGGTGGTGTTTTATTTTTTGATAATTTTTTTTTAAAGGTCTTGCAGATAAAATTTTGAGTTCTTTATAAACCTGCATACTATCAGTGTTTATAATTTCCCCATTTAATTTTTTTGCTAGTTGAATTGCAAAATTAGATTTTCCTGAAGCGGTTGGACCTGAGATTAAAAAAATCTTGGATTTTAAATCCATGATTAATCTAGTTTGACACCAATATATCTTCTTTGGTTTTCAGTATTATAAATTGCAAGCAATATAGTTTTTTGATTAGAGCTCATAACTTCTTTAATTGCTTGGTTTAAATCATTTTCGTTTCTTATTTTTCTTTTTTGAGCCTCAAGAATTATACTGTTTACCGCTAATGATTTTATTAGTGGGCTATCTTCTGCAATTTTAGTGATTACTAAACCAGTAGTTTGATTGGGTAAACTTCGTGATTTGATGTCTTCATCATTTAATTTTCGAACAGTAATTTTTAAATTTTCAATTTCAGTTTCTTTTAAAGTTGGCTCTGGTTCTTTACTTGCTTTGAAATCTTCAGAAGTTTCTAATCTTCCAAGAAGCACTGTTTTGAATATTTCTTTTTTGTCTCTCCAAATTTTTACTTCAACATTTTTACCAACTGCAGTTTTTGCAACAATCATTGGTAATTCTTTCATTTCATTTATAGGTTCTCCATTAAATTCTAAAATAATATCCCCTGATTTAATTCCAGCTTTTTCTGAAGGACTATTTTCAGCAACACTTGCAACTAATGCGCCTCTTGGTTTATCTAATTTTTCAATATCAGCAATTTCTTGCGTCACTTCTTGAATTCTTACTCCTAGCCAACCTCTTTTTGTCTCACCAAATTCAATAAGTTGATCAATGACAATTTTTGCACTGTTAGAGGGTATAGAAAAACCAATACCAATTGAACCACTTCTTCCTAAAATAGCTGTATTAATACCAATAACATCTCCATTCATATCAAATAATGGCCCACCAGAATTTCCAGAATTAATTGATGCATCTGTTTGAATGTAATCTTCATATCTGGATAGACCTATTGATCTATTTCTTGCTGAAATTATTCCTGATGTAACCGTTCCACCTAAACCAAAAGGATTTCCAATGGCAATTACCCAATCTCCAATTCTTGCTTTATCTGAGTCGCCAAACTCAACAGGAATAAAAGTTTCTTCAGATTCTATTTGTAAAACTGCAATATCAGATAATGGATCTGCACCGATTACCTTTGCTTTAAACTCGTCTTCGCCATTAACTCTTACAATAATATCTTCAGCCCCTTGAATAACATGATTGTTAGTTACTACTATGCCTTTAGCATCTATAATAAAACCTGACCCTAAAGCGCTTGATTTTCTTTCTTGCGGGGTGCCAAATTCTTTAAACATATCTTCAAATGGGGATCCAGGAGGAAATGTAAATGGAAACGGGTTTGTATTCGTTACTACTGTTTGAGTTGTTGAAATATTTACAACTGAAGGCATTAATTTTTCAGCTAGATCAGCAAACGACTCTGGCACTCCTTTTGCAAAAGCATTAAATGAATAATTAAAAGTAAAAACTAAAGCTAAAAATATTATTTTTATTTTTTTCATATTAATTTTTTACAAAATAAATAATTGCAAACCCTGTAATTGCGAAAATTAATCCACCAGTTCTTAATTGGCTATCTCCTACAATTTCTAATTTTTTTAACATACTTTTCATTTTTGATGGAAATAAGGCATATAATAACCCTTCAATAAAAAAAAAGAGGCCAAAAGCTATTATGAGCTCTCTCATACTTTTAAAAGTTATTGTGATTGAGGTTTTATATTTCCAAAAAATTTAAAGAATTCACTATCTGGAGAT
This sequence comes from Pelagibacteraceae bacterium BACL5 MAG-120820-bin39, assembly GCA_001438335.1. Lineage (GTDB taxonomy): Bacteria > Pseudomonadota > Alphaproteobacteria > Pelagibacterales > Pelagibacteraceae > Pelagibacter. The sequence goes on along the minus strand of LIBV01000005.1, from coordinate 74 downwards.
AATATTAATGATGTCTCTCCTCCAATCAAAGCGGTTTCATAAGCTTGCATCGCTCTATAAAAAGCAAAAAATTC
>LIBV01000004.1 GCA_001438335.1 Pelagibacteraceae bacterium BACL5 MAG-120820-bin39 | reverse complement strand
TCAGCGAAAATGGCTATAGAGAAGAAAAAAACTGGAAAGAGTTAACAATTAATATTTCAAATATTCAAAATTTTTTAAAAAAAATAAAAATAAAAAAAAGTGATAGAATTGCAGCTTATCTGCCAAACCAACCTGAGACAGTAGAGGCTTTTCTTGGTGCAGCATCTATTGGTGCAATTTGGTCTTCATGCTCACCTGATTTTGGCGAAAATGGTGTTATTGAAAGATTTTCCCAAATTTCACCAAGGGTATTATTTATAGTGGATCATTATTTCTATAATGGAAAAAAAATTGAGGTATTAAGTAGAGCTAATAAAATTGTAAAAGCTATTAAATCAATCAAATATTTAGTTGTTATTAATTATCCTGGGCAAGTAAAAAAAGTACATAAATTAAAAATAAAAAATATTAAAATTTTTAATTGGCAAGAATTGATTAAAAATAAAAGTGAAGAAATAGTATTTAAAAAATTTGATTTTGAAAAAGATTTAGCAATTCTTTACTCAAGTGGCACAACAGGCAAGCCTAAATGTATAGTTCACAGATCTGGAGGTGTATTATTGCAACATAAAAAAGAACATCTTCTTCATTGCGATATAAGAGAAAAAGATAATGTATTTTATTTTACAACATGTGGTTGGATGATGTGGAATTGGTTAATAAGTGCATTAGCATCCAAAGCCTCAATAGTTTTATACGATGGCTCTCCAATGTATAGATATGATGATTTGTTACTAAGAATTGCAGAAAAAGAAAATATTACTTTATTTGGAATAAGTGCCAAATATATCGATGCTCTAAGAAAGTTAAGACCTAATTTAAAATATAAATATATGTTAAAAAAATTAAGAACAGTTTGTTCAACTGGATCCCCACTGTCCCCTGAGGGTTTTTTGTATGTTTATAGCAATATTAAAAAAAATGTTCATTTATCCTCAATATCTGGCGGCACTGATATCGTATCATGTTTTGTTTTAGGAAATTTGTATCAGCCAGTAATTTTAGGAGAGATTCAAAATAAAGGATTGGCAATGGATGTTGATATCTTTGATGATAAGGGAAAATCATTAAAAAATCACAAAGGTGAATTGGTATGTAAAAATGCTTTTCCTACAATTCCTCTTAAGTTTTGGAAGGATAAAAATAATATTAAATTTAAAAACACATATTTTAATAAGTTTAAAAATATTTGGTATCATGGAGATTATGCTGAAGTTAAAAATAATGGAGGATTTATAATTTACGGTAGGTCAGACACCACTTTAAATCCAGGTGGAGTAAGGTTAGGCACAGCTGAGATATATTCTGAAGTAGAAAAATTTAAAGAAATAAAAGAGTCAGTAGTAGTTGGGCAAGCTTGGGATAATGATGTTAGAATTATTTTATTTGTAATTTTAACCTCAGGTAAAGAATTAGATGAAAAATTAAAGACTAGACTTAAATTTGAAATTAGAAAAAATGTGTCACCAAGACATGTGCCAGCAATTATAATTTCAGTTCTTGATATTCCAAAAACTAAAAATGGTAAAACTGCTGAACTTGCTGTAAAAAATACAATTGAAAATCAACCTATAAAAAATAAAGAAGCTTTATTAAATCCTAAATCTTTAGACGAATTCAAAAAATTAAAAGAATTAATTTAGAGAATTAAATCAATTTTAGAAATGGTAAATTAGCCACCTGGGCCTAATTCAGAGGGTTTTATTTTTAAAATCTTCCAAACACCTGAAGCAGAAGCTATTATCTTATCATTACATTTTATATCACAATATAAGAATACAAGCGTATTTGTTTTCTTTAAAATTTTTACAAATCCAATTAATTCATCACCAGCTTTGGAGGCACCAATAAATTTTATATCTAAAGAAATAGTTACACACGGAGCATTATCGGTTGCTCTATGTGCTGAAGTACCAGCACCAGCATCTATCAATGCTGAAATGTAACCTCCATGAGTAATTCCAGCTGCATTTAGATGATTTTCATTTATTGTTGATTTAAATTCAAATTCATTTTGAGAAATATTTCTGAACATAAGCCCACCATTATGTTTCATAAAACCTTTTTTTTGACTTATTTGTTCAAAATTTTCTGACATTTTTGTTTCTTATAAAATAATTGTTAATATTAAAATAATTATAAAGATTATAATAAAAAAATATATCACTGAGTTTTGAAGAGATAAATTAGATATCCATTTAAACATTTTTTTCCTTTTGGTGCACTTGGAAGGAGTCGAACCCTCAACCTACTGATCCGTAGTCAGTCGCTCTATCCAATTGAGCTACAAGTGCAAATATTTTTTCATTTTTTAATTTATTTATTATATCCATTTTTTTTTAGTATTATGAAATTTTATAAATTATAAACTTAGTGAATTTGTACTTTTAAGCTCATCTTTTCATCTGTTGAGATTTATATTGATTTTAGACTAAATACAAAAGAATTTAAATTAGCATCTATAGTAATTAGAGTTTTAGTGTATAAATGTTTCAAAAATTTATGAGTGAAAAATTATTAGTTCCAGATATTGGAGATTTTGAAAAAGTTGAGGTTATTGAGTTATTAGTTAAACAAGGAGACAAAATAAAAGTCAATGATCCAATAGTTACCATTGAAAGTGATAAATCTAGTGTTGAAATTCCTTCAACTATTTCAGGACTAATAGAGTCGATATCAGTAAAAGTGGGAGATAAGGTTTCTAAAGGAGACTTACTTTTAAATGTTATTTCTTCAGATAATAAACCAGTCACAGAAAAAATTATACCAAAGGATACTGAAAAGTTAATTTTAGAAGCTGAAGAAGCGTTAAAAAAAAATAATATTAAGGAAGAGCCTGCAGAAATTATAAAAAAAGAAAAGCCCCAAATTATTCAGATTGTTAATCAAAATGATATTGATCCAGTTGAAACTCAAGAATGGCTAGAGTCGTTATCTGCAGTAATTAATAGAGATGGTAATGAAAGAGCACATTACTTGATTAAAGAACTAATGAATAAAGCTTATATGGAGGGAGCGAATATTCCATACTCTCAAACTACTCCATACATAAATACAATTCCTGTAGGAGAAGAAGTTAAGTCCACTGGTGATCAAAATATTGAAAGAAGAATTAGATCGCTAATAAGATGGAATGCAGCTGCTATGGTTGTTCGAGCTAATAAAAAATTTCCTGAACTGGGAGGTCACATTGGTACATTTGCCTCTGCAGCTACTCTTTACGATGTTGGAATGAACCATTTTTGGAGAGCAAAAAATGAAAATTTTGGTGGTGATTTAATATACTTTCAAGGGCATTGTGCACCTGGGATCTACTCTAGGGCATTTTTAGAGGGTAGATTAAATGAAAAACAATTAGACAATTTTAGACAAGAGGTTAAACCGGGAGGATTATCATCGTATCCTCATCCATGGTTGATGCCAGATTTTTGGCAGTTTCCTACCGTATCTATGGGATTAGGGCCCATGCTTGCAATTTATCAAGCGAGGTTTATGAAATATTTAATTAATAGAGGATTCATCAAAGATGATGGTAGAAAAGTTTGGGCTTTTCTTGGAGATGGTGAAATGGATGAACCAGAGTCTTTAGGAGCAATTGGTTTAGCGGTTAGGGAAAAGTTAGACAATTTGATTTTTGTGGTGAATTGTAACTTACAAAGATTAGATGGACCTGTTAGGGGCAATGGAAAAATAATTCAAGAACTTGAAGGTATATTTAGAGGCGCAGGTTGGAATGTAATAAAAGTGATTTGGGGTTCATATTGGGATCCATTGTTAGCTAACGATAAATCTGGTCATCTAGTTAAAGCAATGAATGAAACAGTTGATGGTGAATATCAAGCTATGAAAGCTCGAGATGGTGCCTATGTTAGAGAAAAATTCTTTGGCAAATTTCCTGAAACAAAAAAACTTATTTCAAATTTATCAGATACAGATGTTTGGAGACTAAACAGAGGTGGACATGATCCCCATAAAGTATATGCAGCTTACGATAAAGCTTCAAAAAATATTGGAAGTCCAACAGTAATAATAGCAAAGACTATTAAGGGTTATGGAATGGGTAAAACTGGTGAAAGTGTGAATACAACTCATCAAACAAAAAAATTAGATATCGATGATTTGATGTATTACAGAGACAGATTTGATGTTCCTTTAACAGATGAGCAAGTAAAAAATATTGAATATTATAAGCCTGATGAAAATTCACCAGAGATAAAATATATTAAGAAAAGAAGATTAGATCTAGGTGGTTTTATTCCTTCAAGAACAACTTATGCTAAACCTATCTTGTCACCACCAAGTGATATTTTTGATAATATGAAAGTTTCAACGGGTGAAAAACAAATGTCGACAACAATGGCACTTGTTAGAATGTTAACAAATTTATTAAGGGATAAAAATGTGGCTCCTAGGTTAGTTCCAATAATCCCAGATGAAGCAAGAACTTTTGGTATGGAAGGTTTTTTTCAAAAAATTGGTATTTATGCACATGAAGGTCAAAAATATGAACCAGAGGACTCTGCACAATTAAGTTCATATAGAGAAGAAAAGAGCGGTCAAGTATTAGAAGAAGGTATCAATGAAGCTGGTGCGATGTCATCATGGATAGCTGCAGGAACTTCTTATACCAATCATGATATTGAAATGATTCCTATATATTTATTTTATTCAATGTTTGGTTTTCAAAGGATTGGTGATTTAGCATGGGCTGGAGCAGATAGTCAGTCTAGAGGATTTTTAATTGGAGCAACTGCAGGAAGAACTACTCTTGCCGGTGAGGGATTACAGCACCAAGATGGTCATAGTCACATACTAGCTTCTACAATACCAAATTGTCTGTCTTATGACCCAACATTTCATTATGAGTTAGCAGTAATTTTTAGAGAAGGTTTAAGAAGGATGCATGAAAAGAAAGAAAATATTTTCTACTATATTACCACAATGAATGAAAATTATTCGCATCCTGAAATGCCAAAAGATAAAAATTGTGAAGAGGGAATTCTTAAGGGGATGTATAAAATTAGAGAATTCAACAAATTTAAAAAAACCAAAATTCAATTTTTAGGCTCAGGAACTATTTTAAGAGAAATGATTGCTGGAGCTGAAATACTACAAAATGAATATCAAATTGATAGTGAGATTTGGAGTGTGACTAGTTTCAATGAATTAAGAAGAGATGGTATGGAAGTAGAAAGATATAATTTATTAAATCCAGATAAAGAACCCAAGAAATCATTTGTTGAGCTTTGTTTAGAAAAAACAGAAGGACCAATAATGGCTGCGTCGGATTATATGAGAATGAATTCAGATCAAATCCGACCATATATTAATAAAAGCTTTTACTCTCTTGGAACAGATGGGTTTGGAAGAAGTGATACTAGAAAAAATTTAAGAAATTTTTTTGAGGTAGATAAAGAGCATATTGTTGCCTACGGTTTAAGTGTTTTAGCTAAAGAGCAGTTAATAGCTTCTAAATATGCATCTGAGGCCATCAAAAAATATAATATTGATAAAAATAAACCGATGCCTACTAAATTATAAAAATGTCCACAATTGAAGTAAAAGTGCCGAATATTGGAGATTTTAAGAATGTAGAGGTAATAGAGGTGCTAGTTAAAGAGGGTCAAGAAGTTAAAAAAAATGATGCCTTGATAACAATTGAAAGTGACAAATCTAGCGTTGAAATCCCATCAAGTCACAATGGTAAAATAAAAAGTTTAAAATTAAATGTAGGAGACAAAGTCTCTGAAGGTGATAAAATTTTAGATTTAGAGGCCGAAAGTTCAAATGAAGAAAAAACCGAACCTCAAGAGAAAGTAGTAGCTAAACAAGAGACAATAGTAGCTAAAGAAGATAAAAAAATTTCTGATCAAAAAACTTCAGTTCCAATTAATTTTGACAATAAAAATGCTAGTATGGTTTTAGCTTCTCCTAAAGCAAGAAAATTTGCTAGAGAATTGGGTATAGATATAAATCAAATTGTTGGTAGCGAAAGAAATAATAGAGTTACAGAAGAAGATATAAAATATTTTGTTGCCTCAAGAACATTTAAAAATGAAAAGTCCGAAATTATTGAAGAAAAAAAAACCAAAAAAATTGTTCAGGAGTATTCTCACTCAGAATTTGGAGAAATAGAAATAAAAGATATTCCTCGAGTTAAGAAGTTAGCATCTAATTATTTGATGAACTCATGGTCAAGTATCCCACATGTAACCAATCATGATGAGGCAGATATTACTGAAATGGAAGATTTTAGATCTTCATTAACAGATATTTATACAGGTGAAAAAAAGAAAATTACACCATTAGCATTTATAATTAAAGCCTTAGTAGCATCTTTAAAAAAATTCCCTAGCTTTAATTCATCGATTGATGAAATTGAAAATGGAAAAATGACTTTAAAGAAATATTTTCATATTGGTATAGCAGTAGATACACCTCATGGATTAATGGTACCCAAAATAAGAAATGCTGATAATAAAAGTATTTCTACAATTAGCAAAGAACTTAAAGAAGTTAGTGATCTTTGTAAAAATCTAAAAATAGATAAAAAAGAATTGTTTGGTGGTTCTATGACCATCACTAGTCTTGGAGGTATTGGAGGATCTTTTTTTACTCCAATAATTAACTTTCCTGAAGTAGCTATTTTAGGAATTGGTAAATCTGAAAAAAAACAAATTTATATTAATAATAAATTTGAAACTCGAACAATGCTGCCTATTTCCTTATCTTATGATCATAGAATAATTGATGGAGCTGAAGCTGCAAGGTTTAATAATGATTTAAAAGAAAATCTTGGTAAAAATTTTGCCTATAAGCTGGCAGTTTAGACTATGTCAAAATCGATGTCTTTATTTAGTGCCTTGCTATGTACTTTCATCTGGGGAACAACATTTATCGCTCAAGACACTGGTATGGACAATATTGGTCCTTTCACTTTTAATGCAGTTAGATTCTTTGTTGGTTTTTTAGCATTAGCTCCTTTAATATTTTTTTTTGAGAGAAAAAAAATTAATACGATAATTAAAAAAGATAAAAAGAGCTTTAAAATACTTATTTTTTTAATTGGGTTATCATTGTTTTTAGGCTCAGCATTACAACAAGTGGCTCTTTTATATACAGATGTTGCAAATGCAGCATTTTTTACAATTTTTTATGTTCCAATGGTTCCAATTCTTGTTTTTTTTTTACACAAGAAAGATATTCATTGGAGTGTTTGGCCCTCAGTCCTTTTGTGTGTGATAGGCGGTTATCTATTAACTAATTTTTATGATGCCACTGTTAGGATGGGGGATAGCCTAGTATTATTAGGAGCTTTTTTCTGGAGTACTCATATAATTTTTACAGGAATTATAATTAAAAAATATAATTTACCTCTTACTATTGGTGCACTTCAAACAATTATAGTTGCATTTTTTTCTTTTATTATAGCTCTAGTTTATGAAGATTTTATTTTAATAAATATATTAGAGGAAAAATTTCAAATTTTATATGCTGGCGTATTATCAGGTGGTCTAGCTTTTGTTTTACAAATTTATGCTCAAGAAAATATTTCTCCTGCTCCAGCTGCAATTATTTTTTCATTAGAGGGTGTATTTGCAACAATTGCAGCTTGGTATTTACTGAGTCAAATTTTAGATATGAATAACTTGATGGGATGTTTTTTTATATTAAGTGGAGTTTTATTGTCCCAACTTTTACCAATTTTAAAAAAAAATTAATATTAATAAATTATTAAAAATAATATTACTGCAACAAATATTCGATAAATTACAAAGACATTCATTGAAAATTTATTAATATAAATTAAAAAAAATTTGACCGTCATATAAGAAAAAACAAAAGAAGTTATAATAGCTAAAATTATTAAGTAATTAAATTCCAAGGGCTGTTTAATTATATCTTTTAGACCTAAAAAACTTGCACCGCCCAATGCTGGTATAGATAGTAGAAATGAAATTTTGCTAGAGTCTACTCGATTAAATTTTAAAATTCTTGCAGCTGTAATTGTTATACCAGCCCTACTAACTCCAGGTATTAAAGATAAAATTTGAAATAAACCAATGAATAAAATTGTTTTCAAATTTAAGTTGCTTGAAAGTTTTTTATCGAAATTACTTTTATCAGCAATGAATAATAAGACCCCAAATATCAATGTTGTCCATGCAATAACTTTTATATCTCTTAAGTAATTTATTGCTCCTGTTTGGTATAGAATAAATCCAACGATAATAACGGGCAAAGATCCAATTAATATTAGAGTTAATAAATGTCGGTTATTTTTTAAATCCAAAAGATCTTTGCGAAAAAAAAATGCAATAGCCGTTAAAGACCCTAGATGTAAACTTACATCTATAAGAAGTGAGCTATTTTTAAACTCATATAGACTTTCAATAACTATTAGGTGGGCGGATGAGCTTATAGGTAAAAATTCTGATACACCTTGAACTATAGATAAAATTAAAATTTCTATAATATTTTGAAACATCTATGTGTCGTAACTTAAAAATTATTTATGTAAAACAATTCGATTTAAGAATATGAGCTATGCAAAAAATAAATTTATGTGATTTTTTACCGATAAAATCTTAATTAAGGTCATAATAACTGACCTATTTTATGCTTTATTTAACATAATCAATATATAACTTGCCTTAAAACTAAAATTTTATGTCTGAAAAAATGTTAAAATTCGTTGATATAGGTCAACAAACTCCACCTAAAAGAGAAGTTGAGAACAGAAAAAAAGATTTTGGTGAGATTTATAAAGAATTTATTAATGAAAAAGCAACTGAACAGTCTAGCAGATGTTCACAGTGTGGAGTTCCTTTTTGTCAGGTGCATTGCCCGTTAAGTAATAATATTCCTGATTGGCTTAAATTAACTGCCGAGGGAAGATTAAAAGAGGCATACGAGCTATCTCAAAGTACAAATAATATGCCAGAGGTTTGTGGAAGAATTTGCCCTCAAGATAGATTGTGTGAAGGAAACTGCGTAATAGAACAATCAGGTCATGGAACCGTTACAATTGGATCAATAGAAAAATTTATAACAGATACTGCTTGGGAAAATGGCTGGGTTAAACCCATAGAATTAAAAAATGAAAAAAATCAAAGTGTTGGAATAATTGGTGCTGGTCCAGCTGGTTTAGCTGCAGCAGAGGAATTAAGAAAACAAGGATACAAAATAACAATTTATGACCGATACGATAGAGCTGGAGGTTTATTAATTTATGGAATTCCTAATTTTAAATTAGAAAAATTTGTAGTTGAGAGAAGAACAAAACTTTTAGAAGAAGGTGGAATTGAATTCATTCAAAATTTTGAAGTAGGAAAAGATGCATCACTAGATCAATTAAGAAAAAAACATGATGCAATATTAATTGCCACAGGTGTTTATAAAGCTAGAGAAATAGATCTACCAGGAAATGATTTAAATAATATTTTTCCAGCAATGGATTTTTTAACAGCATCAAATAAAAAAGGTTTAGGTGATAAAGTTGAATTATTTGACAGAGGCACTTTGAATGCTGAAGGAAAAGATGTTGTCGTAATTGGAGGAGGAGATACAGCAATGGATTGTGTAAGAACATCTATTAGACAAAAAGCTAAATCTGTAAAATGTTTATATCGAAGAGATAAAGAAAATATGCCTGGCTCAGCAAGAGAAGTTGCAAATGCAGAAGAGGAAGGAGTTGACTTCGTTTGGTTATCTAGTCCTAAAGAGTTTAAGGGGACAAACAAAATTGAAAAATTAATAGTGAATAAAATTAAACTAGGTGAACCTGATGAGTCGGGTAGAAGAAAACCTGAGATACAAAATGGTTCAGATTTTGAAGTAAAAGCAGATATGGTAATAAAAGCTCTTGGTTTTGATCCAGAGGATTTACCAACTTTGTTTGATTGTAATGATTTACAGGTTTCAAAATGGGGCACTGTAAAAATCGATTTCGATACGATGGAAACAAATTTAAAAGGAGTTTTTGCAGCTGGAGATATTGTAAGGGGAGCATCACTTGTCGTTTGGGCAATAAAAGATGGTAGAGATGTAGCAAAGTCCATCAAAGATTATTTAGAAAATAAAAATTTAAAACAACAAAAAGTAGCTTAGTGAAAAGATATAATAAAAATTTAGATTTATTAAAAAAAAATCATGTTTACTCAGAAGAGATGGAGCATGATGCTTGTGGTGTTGGTTTAATTGCATCCACTGAGGGTAAAAAATCTAGAAAAGTTGTAGAATATGGCATTGAAGCATTAAAAGCAGTTTGGCATAGAGGAGCAGTAGATGCAGACGGAAAAACCGGCGATGGAGCTGGTATTCATGTAGAAATTCCCAAAGATTTTTTTATTGAGAAAATTGAAGTTACAGGACATTTCCATGACAATTCAGAGATTTGTGTTGGAATGATCTTTTTGCCAAGAAATGATTATTCAGCACAAGAAAGTTGTAAAACAATTGTCGAAAGTGAATTAACTAAAAATAATTTTAGCATTTATGGTTGGAGACAGGTTCCGGTAAATCCAAAAGTGCTAGGGGAAAAAGCCCTTCAAACAATGCCTGAAATTATTCAAGTGTTATTCAAATCAAATGATCCAGATTTATTAAATAAAGAACTTGAGCGAAAGATTTATGAAACAAGAAGAAAAATTGAAAATCAAGCTTTTAAAATATCATTAAACAATTTTTATATTTGTTCACTAAGTTCTAAATCAATTATTTATAAAGGAATGTTCCTTGCAGAGGCAATAGCAGATTTTTACTTAGATCTTAAAGATGAAAGGTTTATTTCAAGATACGCAATTTTTCATCAGAGGTTTTCAACTAATACTGCTCCTAGCTGGAATTTGGCTCAACCTTTCAGAGCAATTGCACACAATGGTGAGATAAATACATTTAGAGGAAATAAAAATTGGATGAAAGTTCATGAGCAAGAAATGAACAGTCCTTTATTTGAAAATATTGAAAATCTTAAACCTGTTATTCAGCAAGGTACCTCAGATTCAGCTGCCCTAGATAATGTATTTGAACTTTTAAATATATCGGGTCAACCTGCACCGTTAGCAAAATTGATGTTAGTACCTGATGCTTGGTCAAAAAAAAGTAAAACTTTACCAAAAGATCACCAGCAATTATTTAATTTTTTAAATAGCACTATGGAACCATGGGATGGACCAGCTGCAATAGCAGCTACTGACAATGAATGGGTTATTGCTGCAAATGATAGAAATGGTTTGAGACCACTTAGATACGCAATCACAAAAGATAAATTGCTTTTTGCAGGGTCAGAAACTGGAATGATTGAGTTGAATGAAAAAAAGATTTTATCAAAAGGTAGATTAGGTCCTGGAGAAATAATTGGAGTTAGAATTGAAAAAGGAAAGATTTTTACTAATGATAAAATTAAAGATTATTTAGCTAAAGAATATAAACATTTCAATTCTCAGATTGTCGATTTAGATGAAAAATTAACAATTTCTAATGAAAAAAATATTTTCTCTGGAGATGATCTTAGAAGAAGACAATATACTTTTGGAGTTAGTCTAGAAGACTTAGAATTAATTCTTCATCCTATGGCAGAGGATGCCAAAGAAGCTACAGGCTCTATGGGTGATGATACACCCTTAGCTGTATTGTCAGATAAATATCGTCCTCTTTATCATTTCTTTAGACAAAATTTTAGCCAAGTTACAAATCCTCCTATTGATTCACTCAGAGAAAGTAAGGTCATGAGTTTAAAAACTAGATTTGGTAATCTAGGTAACATTCTAAATTTTGACACTTTAACGAAAGAAAATATTTATGTGTTGAATAGTCCAATTTTGTCCAACACTCAATTTGATAAATTCATCAATTATTTCGGTAAAAATTCTATAGTAATTGATTGTACATTTGATGAAAAAGAGAATCTATCTGACTCTATTGATAAAATTCAAAAAGATGCAGAAATTGCAGTAAGACAAGGTGTTACTCAATTAATTTTAAGTGATAAAAATTTATCAGATACTAAACTTCCAATACCAATGTTGTTATGTGTTGGAGCAATTAATACCTTTTTGATTCAAAAAAAATTAAGAGGATATGTGTCGATAAACGTACAGTCGGGTGAAGCGCTAGACACACACTCATTTGCTACTTTGATAGGAGTAGGTGCTACTACTGTAAATCCTTATTTAGCATTTGATAGTCTATATCAAAGATATGAAAAAAAATTATTTGGACAATTCAGTTTTGATGACTGTGTAGAAAGATACATTAAATCTGTAAATGCTGGACTATTAAAAATAATGTCTAAAATGGGTATATCAGTTTTAAGTTCTTATAGAGGTGGATGTAACTTTGAAACTGTAGGTTTAAGTAGAACTATTGTGGCTGACTATTTTCCTGGTGTAGTTTCTAAAATTTCTGGAATTGGATTAACAGGTATTGAAAAAAAGATTAGAGGAATACATAAAGAAGCCTTTGAAAGCACAGATACTATCTTGCCAATTGGTGGAATATATAGATACAGAAAAAATGGAGAAACACATCAGTATCAAGGAAAATTAATTCATTTATTGCAAAGTGCTGTAGGATCAAATTCTTATGAAGCTTATAAAAAATATGCACAAGGCATCTATAATTTACCACCAATTAATCTAAGAGATTTAATAGATTTTAGAAAAAAAAAACTAACTGCACCTATTGATATTTCAGAAGTTGAACCAATTGAAAATATTTTAAAAAGATTTGGAAGTGGAAGTATGTCTCATGGAGCTTTGTCTAAAGAAGCTCACGAAACTCTAGCCATTGGAATGAATAGAATTAAAGGAGCCTCATGTAGTGGAGAAGGTGGAGAAGATGAAGCTAGATTTAAAGTTATGGATAGTGGGGATACAGCAAATTCAAGAGTTAAACAAATAGCTTCTGCGAGATTTGGGGTAACAATAAATTATTTAAATAACTGCAATGAAATTGAAATTAAAATAGCTCAAGGAGCAAAGCCAGGTGAAGGTGGTCAATTACCAGGTTTTAAGGTAACGGAGGAGATTGCAAAATTAAGGCATTCTACACCTGGAGTAACATTAATTTCACCACCACCTCATCATGATATTTATTCAATCGAAGACTTGGCTCAATTAATTTATGATCTTAAACAAGTTAATCCGAAAGCTAGAATTGGAGTTAAATTAGTTGCCTCATCAGGTGTTGGTACTATTGCTGCAGGAGTAGCTAAAGCAAAAGCAGATATAATTTTAATTTCTGGTCACAATGGTGGAACCGGTGCTAGTCCACAAACAAGTGTTAAGTATGTGGGAATCCCTTGGGAAATGGGTTTAACAGAAGCTAACCAAGTTCTTACATTAAATAACTTAAGACACAAAGTAACTTTAAGAACAGATGGTGGAATAAAAACTGGAAGAGATGTTGTTATTGCTGCCATGATGGGTGCTGAGGAGTATGGTGTAGCTACAACAGCATTAGTTGCAATGGGTTGTATTATGGTTAGACAGTGCCATTCTAATACTTGCCCAGTTGGAGTTTGTACTCAAGACGAAAAATTAAGAGAAAAATTTACTGGTACTCCAGATAAAGTTGTAAATCTATTTACATTTATAGCCACTGAAGTGAGAGAAATTCTTGCAAAATTAGGTTTTAAATCTTTAAATGAAATTATTGGAAGAACCGATTTGTTAATGCAAGTTAGTAAAGCCTCACCTAATCTTGATGATTTAGATTTAAACCCATTATTTGTACAAGCAGATCCAGGAGAAAACAAAAGATATTGTGAAAGCCAAGAAATTAACAGCGTTCCAGATACTTTAGATCAAAAAATTTGGCCTCAAATTGAAAAAAAATTAGATCAATCTGAAAAAATTTCAGAAGAATTTGAAATTAAAAATACTAATAGAGCAGTGGGCACTAGAATTTCTTATCATTTATATGAAAAGTATGGAAATGAAAAATTAGATAATAATTTTTTAACATTAAATTTTAGAGGTTCGGCTGGACAATCATTTGGAGCATTCGCAACTAAAGGATTAAAATTAGTTTTAAAAGGTGATGCTAATGATTATGTCGGAAAAGGCTTATCTGGAGCTACTATTTCAATAAAGCTTTCTGATGAAAGCAACTTAATTTCAAATGAAAATACTATAATAGGAAACACAGTACTTTATGGAGCTACCTCAGGTAATTTATTTGCTGCAGGGCAAGCTGGTGAAAGATTTGCAGTAAGAAACTCAGGAGCTACTGCAGTTATAGAAGGTTGTGACTCAAATGGTTGTGAATATATGACTGGTGGTACCATCGTTATTCTAGGTGACGTAGGAGATAATTTTGGCGCAGGAATGACTGGTGGGATGGCTTTTGTTTATGATGTAAATAATCAATTTGAAAAAAAAGCAAATCCTGAGTCAATTATTTGGCAAAATGTAGAAACAAATTATTGGATAAATTACTTAAAGGATTTAGTAACACAACATTTCAATGAAACAAATTCAAATTTATCCAAAAAAATAATTGAAAACTTTGAAGAAGAAATAAAAAATTTTGTTCAAATTTGTCCTAAAGAAATGGTAAATAAATTAAAAAATCCAATAACATTAAAACCAAGTATTAAAGAAGTTAGTTAGATAAGTTCCTTTAATTCTTTTATTATTATTTTAAGCCATTTTTTAGTCGAAAGACTATGATCCCCATTTTTGATGACAATCATTTTTTTTTTAGCCTTAGGGAAAATTTTTAAAACTTTTTTTGAATAAGATACGGGGACTACCTCATCTTTTTCTCCATGGACCATGGTAACTTTAGTTTTTATATTTATAGGTTTGTTTAAAACTTTATTTCTTCGACCATCTTTAATTAGTTGATATGTAATTGGATATTCATAATTTCCATGTTTTAAATGATAAATTCCTTTATTTATTGTTTCTTTCTTCATTTTTTCAGTAAATTTTTTCCACATTAGGTTTTCTAAAAATTCAGGAGCTGAACCTATTCCTAAAAAACCTTTAATTTGATTTTTAAAAATTTTAAATTGATTTATTGAAATCCAAGCACCCATACTAGAGCCAATTAAAATAAAATTATTTTTCTTCACAATTTTTTTTATGAGTAAATGGGTCTGTTCACTCCACTTTGAAATATTTCCGTTAATAAATTTACCTGAAGATTTTCCATGACCAGAGTATTCTAAAGCTAAAAAGCCAAGATCATGTTTTTTTGAAAAATTTAGGAAATTTTTAGGTTTTTCCCCCTCTAAATCTGACATAAAACCATGTAAAAAAACAAGATATGTCTTGTTTTTTTTTGTGATTTTTAGGTATCTAATTTTTTGTGTTTTTGAGGTTTTGTAGTAACTAAAAATAGCCATTATAGTTTTTATATAACATCAATTAATATAAGATCATATCATATGTCATCTAATTTAAAAGTTTTACAAGTTATTCCAAAACTTGGTTACGGAGGTGCAGAGACAGGCTGCTATGACATTGCACATTATTTACCTGAAAATAATTGTGGATCATTTATAATTACCAGTGGTGGAGAATTAATAAAGTTTATTGATAAAAAAAAAGTAAAATTAATTAAACTTCCTGTTCACAGTAAGAATCCTATATTAATTTTAATAAATGCATTATTAATTTCTTCAATTATTCTATTTTATAAAATCAATATTGTGCATGCCAGAAGTAGAGCTCCTGCATGGTCTTGTTTAATTGCATGTAAATTAACCGGTAGAAAATTTGTGACAACTTTTCATGGAACTTATAATTTTAAAAGCAAACTTAAGAAATTTTATAATTCAGTAATGGTAAGGTCAGATCTAATTATCGCAGGATCTAATTTCATTTTTTCACACATAAATGAAAATTATTCTAAATACTTAAGTTTTAAAAAAAAACTTTTAGTAATTTTTAGAGGAATAAATGTTGATTATTTTGATCCTGAAACAAAATTAGAAAGTGATGAAAAAAAATTGCTAAAAGTTTGGGACATAAATAAAGATAAAAAAATTATTTTATTACCAGGACGCCTAACCTCATGGAAAGGTCAGGAGCTTTTTATAGAAGCAATAAATTTGGTAAATATTGAATTAGGATATGAGTCATTTTATGGAATAATTCTTGGTAGTGACCAAGGAAGAGATCTTTTTAAAAAGAAATTAACTAGACTTAGTGAACAATATGGGATGAACAACCAGGTTAGATTTATTGATCACTGTAATGATATGGCTTTAGCATATAAAGTTTCTGACATTGTAGTTTCAGCCTCTATTGAACCGGAGGCTTTCGGAAGAGTGTCAGTAGAAGCACAATCAATGCAAAAAGTGATTATAGCAAGCAATATTGGAGGTTCTAATGAAACAGTCGTTGATGGTAAAACAGGCTTTTTATTTCAGTCAGGAGATGCACAATCTTTGAGTAAAACCATTTTAAAAGTATTAAATATGAATGATGCCTCTCTAAAATTAATTGGTTCAGAGGGTAGAAAAAATATAATACAAAAATTTAATGTTGAAAAAATGTGTTTTTCAACTTATTCAGAATACAAAAAAATATTTAACTAATGCCAAAAATCACTTTACCAGATGGAAATAGTCTAAATTTTGAAAATCATGTAACTGGATTACAGGTGGCCGAAAAGATTAGTAAGTCGCTAGCTAAGCAAGCAATGGTGATAAGTGTTGATGGCGAGTTAAAAGATCTTGATCATCAAATTAAAAATGATTGTTTGGTAAAAATTTTTACTTCTAAAAATGAAGAAGGTTTGGATACGATCAGACACGATACAGCTCATATACTAGCAATGGCTGTTCAAGAATTATTTCCAGGAACTCAAGTAACAATTGGTCCTGTAATTGAAAATGGCTTTTATTATGATTTTGCAAGAAAAGAACCCTTTACAGAAGAGGATTTATTAAAAATTGAAAATAAAATGAAAGAGATTGTTGATCGAGATGAAATTACAAAAAGAGAAGTTTGGGATAGAGATAAGGCAATACAACATTTTAGAAATAAAGGAGAAGTATATAAAGCTGAATTAATAAAAAGTATTCCTGCTGGAGAGGAAGTTTCAATATATTTCCATGGTGATTGGCACGATCTATGCCGAGGTCCTCATCTTACTTCGACTGGAAAGGTAGGGAAGTTTTTTAAATTAATGAAAGTGTCAGGAGCTTATTGGCGAGGTGACTCTAATAATGAAATGCTTCAAAGAATTTATGGTACTAGCTGGGCAACCCAAAAAGATTTGGATGATTATTTAAAAAGAATAGAAGAAGCTGAAAAAAGAGATCATAGAAAATTAGGAAAAGAAATGGATCTATTTCATTTTAGAGAAGAAAGTCCAGGCTCAGTTTTTTGGCATGAAAAAGGGTGGGCTTTATTTCAGAAATTAATTTCATACATGAGATCTAGACAAGATATTGCTGGTTACAAAGAGGTAAATACACCTGAAATTTTAGACAGAGCTTTATGGGAAAAGTCAGGACACTGGGAAAAATATGGTGAACACATGTATACTTCCACAACTCCTGATGAAAAAGTTTTTGCTATAAAACCAATGAATTGTCCTGGACACATTCAGGTTTTTAATCAAGGGCTAAAAAGTTATAGAGATCTTCCACTTAGAATATCGGAATTTGGAAAAGTGCATAGATATGAGCCATCTGGAGCACTTCATGGACTTCTAAGAGTTAGAGCTTTTACACAGGATGATGCTCATATTTTTTGTACTGAGGATCAAATTACTAGTGAATGTTTAATAGTAACAAATTTAATTTTAGATATTTATAAAGAGCTTGGATTTGAAAATGTTATTTTAAAATATTCTGATAGACCAGATTTAAGAGTTGGTGATGATAGTGTTTGGGATAAAGCAGAGTCCGCTTTGTTAGATGCGGTTAAAGCATCAAAACTTGAGTATACAATTAACAAAGGTGAAGGTGCTTTTTATGGACCTAAAATTGAATTTGTTTTAAGAGATGCAATTGGTAGAGATTGGCAATGTGGTACTTTACAAGTAGACTTAAATTTACCTGGTAGATTGGACGCTTCATATGTAGATAAAGATGGTGTTAAAAAAGTTCCAGTTATGTTGCACAGGGCTTTATTTGGTTCTTTAGAAAGATTTATAGGTATTTTGATAGAACATTACGCGGGTAAATTTCCATTTTGGATCTCTCCTTTACAAACTGTTGTGATTCCGATTTCAGAAGACTTTGAAAATTATGCTATCGAAGTGTCTAATAAAATTAAGCAAGCAGGAATAACATCTGTTGTAGATTTAAAAAAACACAACTTAAATTATAAAATTAGAGATCATTCATTAGCAAAAATCCCTCTTTTATTAATTTGTGGTAAAAAAGAAGTTGACAGTAACACTGTAACGATTAGAAGATTGGATAGTAATAAACAAGAAAATATGGATTTAGATTTATTCTTAAAAAAATTCTCTGCTTTAAACAAAGCATCATCAAACTAAGTGGCAGACTTTAAACAAAATTATTTTCAAAGACGAACTAAGGATAGAGGTCCAAGATCTAATAATCGGATTTCATCACCTGAAGTTCAAGTTATTGGTAGTGAGGGAGAAAATCTTGGAGTGCTCAATACTAATGAAGCTATTTCAGTTGCAAAAAATCTAGGTCTAGATTTAATTGAGATTGCACCCAATGCTAATCCTCCAGTTTGTAAAATAATGGATATGGGTAAATATAAATATGATGCCCAAAAAAAAGCAAATCTAGCAAAAAAGAAACAAAAAATTGTAGCCCTGAAAGAAATTAAAATGAGACCTGTAACAGAAACTCACGACTATGAATTCAAAGTAAAAAATGCAAAAAAATTTATTGCAAAAGGAGATAAGGTTAAATTTACAATCAGATTTAAAGGTCGAGAACTTCAGCACTCACATTTAGGTAATGAGTTGATGAATAAAATTAAGGAAGATATGAAGGATATTGGTAAGATAGAACTTCACCCAAAGTTTGATGGTAAGCAAATGATCATGGTAATTCAGCCTTTATAGGAGTTAATATAGGTTGTAAATTTATAGCAATCTTTGTATAACACCGCAGAATTATGCCAAAACTAAAAACTAAAAGCTCAGCAAAAAAGAGATTCAAAATCTCAGCAACAGGCAAAGTAATGAGAGCCCAAGCTGGGAAAAGACATGGTATGATTAAAAGAACAAATTCTCAAATTAGAAAATTAAGAGGCACTACTGCGATGTCAAAACAAGACGCAAAAATCGTAAAATCGTATATGCCCTACAGTTTAAGAGGTTAATATGGCAAGAGTTAAAAGAGGTGTAACTAGCCGAGCTAAACACAAAAAAGTTTTAAAAGCTGTCAAAGGTCAATGGGGCAGAAGAAAAAATACTATTAGAGTTGCAAAGCAAGCTATGGAAAAGGCTATGCAATATGCATATAGAGATAGAAGAACGAAAAAAAGAGAATTTAAATCATTATGGATCCAAAGAATTAATGCCGGTGTAAGAGCTGAGGGTTTAACTTATTCAAAATTTATTAATGGTCTTAATAAGTGTGGAATTAAAATTGATAGAAAAATACTAGCTGAAATAGCTTACGATAGCCCTGAAGCCTTTAAAACTATAGTTCAAAAAGCCCAATCAGCTTTAAATTAATCTTCACTATTGTTTTTATTTGGTGAGGAAATAATCTGTAAAAATGTCAGATATTAAAAAAATCAAAGAAGAGTATTTATCAAAATTAAAGTCAAAAATTGATATTAGTCAAGTCAATCAGATCAAAACAGATTTGTTTGGGAAAAACGGTTTAATTTCATCTCAGTTTAAAAACATAGGTTCTGTTGTAGAAGCTGAGCGAAAAAAATTTGCAGCTGATTTAAATTCTATTAAAGATGAGCTTCAAGATTTAATTAATTCTAAAGTTAATGAAATAGAGACTGCTGAAATAAATGAAAAATTAGCTAAAGAAATAGTTGATATTACTCTGCCTGAGAGATCTTTTGTTCAGGGTAAAATTCATCCAGTTTCACAAACGATAGATGAAATTTCTTCTATATTTTCAGAAATTGGTTTTAGTATTGAAGAGGGTCCAGACGTTGAGAATGAATATTATAACTTCACAGCTTTAAATACTCCCGACAATCATCCAGCAAGGGACATGCATGATACTTTTTACCTTGATGAGAATAAAGAGACTTTATTGAGAACACATACTTCGCCAGTACAAATAAGAACAATGCTAAAAGAAAAACCACCTTTTAAGATTATAGCACCTGGAAGAACTTATAGATCTGACAGTGATCAAACTCATGCCCCGATGTTTCATCAAGTGGAGGGTTTGCATATTGATAAAGATATTAATATGGGTCATTTAAAAGGTTGTTTAAACTATTTTATTAAAGAATTTTTTGAGGTTGATAAAATTAAAATGAGGTTTAGACCAAGTCATTTTCCATTTACTGAACCTTCAGCAGAAGTTGACATTGGTTACGAAATAAAAGACGGAAAGATAGTAATTGGCGAAGGTGATAAATGGCTTGAAATTTTAGGCTGTGGGATGGTTCATCCAAATGTTCTTAAAAATGCAAAAGTAGATCCTTTAAATTTTCAAGGATATGCTTTTGGCATAGGAATAGACAGGCTGGCAATGCTCAAATACGGTATTAATGATTTAAGAGCTTTCTTTGAATGTGATTATAGATGGTTAAATCATTATGGCTTTGACCCTTTAGATGTACCCACCAATTATAGAGGTCTTAGTCGATGAAACTAACTTTCGATTGGTTAAAAGAACACCTGGACACTAAGTTTAGTGAAGATCAGTTGTTGGATAAATTAACAGATATTGGTTTAGAAGTAGAAGGGGTAGAAAAGCCATCAAATGATCTAGAAAAATTTTTAGTTGCAAAGATATTAAAGACAGAACCACATCCAGATGCTGATAGGCTTAAAGTTTGTGATGTAGATACTGGAAATCAAAATATTTTAAAAGTTGTTTGTGGTGCCTCAAATGCAAGAGAAGGATTAATTACAATTTATGCACCTCCTGGCTCTGTTATTCCTAAGAATAAAATGAAGTTAGTAGTTGCTAAAATTAGAGGAGTAACCTCACACGGAATGCTTTGCTCAGAATCTGAATTAAATTTATCTGAAGATAGCGAAGGTATTACAGAACTAAATAGTAAAGATTATTCGAATAAAATTGGTCATAATTATTTTTCAAAAAAAACGTCTAATGTAATTGATATATCCATCACACCTAACAGGCCAGATTGCTTAGGTGTTAAGGGAATTGCTAGAGATCTAGCAGCAGCAGGTTTTGGAAAATTAAAAGACAATAAATCTAAAAAAAATATCTCTAAAGAAAAACAATCATTGAGTGTTAAAATTTTAAATGAAAAAAATCAAGGATGTTCTTTTTTTGGAAGCTGCTTGATAACAAGTGTTAAAAATACTCAAAGTCCAGAGTGGTTGAAAGAAAAAATAATTTCAATAGGTCAAAAGCCAATTTCAGCAATAGTGGATATTACGAATTATGTTATGTTCGATTTAAACAGACCATTGCATGCGTATGATGCAGACAAAATTGATAAAGGAATAGTAGTTCGAAATTCAAAAAAAGGTGAAACCTTTAAAGCCCTAGACAACAAAGATTATAAATTAGAAGAGGACATGTGTGTTATTTCAGATAACACAGGAGTGCTTGGTTTAGGAGGAATTATTGGAGGAGAACGCTCAGGTACAGAATTAAATACAAAAAATGTATTAATTGAGTCGGCTTATTTCGATCCAAGATCCATAAGAAAAACTGCCAAACAACTCAATATTGATACTGATGCAAAATTTAGATTTGAGAGAGGTATAGATCCTCAATCTATAGAAGAAGGATTAAACAGAGCAGTAGAACTTATTACCGAAATTTGTGGAGGGACTGCGAGTAATATTGATATTCAATCAATAAAAGAATTTAAAAATACAATAATTGATTTTAATACAGAGTCGTTTAAGAAAATTTCTGGATTTGATATTCCAAATAAAGAGATTTTAGAGATATTAAATAGTTTAGGTTTTATTGTTGAAAAGAAAAAAAATATTCTCTCATTAACAGTTCCTAGTTGGCGACCAGATATTAATCAAGAAATTGATGTTATAGAGGAATTAGTTAGAATTTATGGGTATGATAAGATTGAAACAATTGAACCAAAAAAAGTTAGAAACAAACCTACATTAAATAAATCTCAAAAGTTATTTCATTTTTTGCAAAGAGCTATCGCCTCTAAAGGCTATCTTGAAGCTATTACATGGTCTTTTTCAGACTCTAAAGTAAATGAATTATTTAGCAAAAATAAAAAACAATCAAAAATTGTTAACCCCATTAGTGCAGATTTGAATGTTTTAAGAAATTCTATTTTTTCTAATTTAATTATTTATTTAAATAAAAATTTAAATAGAGGTTTTAAAGATATAGCTTTGTTTGAAATAGGCCCAATATTTAATGGTTCAAAACCTGGAGAACAAGAAACTGTTTTAACAGGTTTAAAAGCCGGAAAAATTTCAAGATTGTCATGGTTAGAAAAATCAAGAAACGTTGATATTTTTGATGTAAAAAAAGATGTAATACAAACATTAGTTGAAGCTGGGTACCATAAATCTAAACTCTATATTGATGATCAAACTCCAGATTATTATCACCCTGGAAAATCTGGAAGAATATTTTTAAATAAAGGTAAGGAAAATCTTGCTGCATATTTTGGTGAAATACATCCAAATATTATAAAGAAAATTGATATTAAAACTGAAGCTTTAATGGGATTTGAAATTTTTCTAGATAATTTAAAAGAAACAAAAAAAACTTTAAAAGATCAAAAACCTAAATATGAAACTTCAGACTTTCAAAAATCAGATAGAGATTTTGCATTTGTTGTTGATAAAAATATTCAAGCACAAGAGATTTTAGAAGTTATCAAAAACATTGATAAAGAATTAATAAAGAGTGTAAATATTTTTGATGTATATGAAGGTGAAAATATACCAACTGATAAAAAATCAGTAGCAATAAATTTAACTATTCAATCTTCAAGCAAAACTCTTAATGATGATGATCTAGATAGGATTAATAAATTAGTTATCGAAACTGTTGAAAAAAAGATCGGTGCAAAAATTAGATCATAAACAATGGATAGAATCGATCACATAAGAAACTTTGCGATAATTGCACATATTGATCATGGAAAATCCACAATAGCTGATAGGATTATTCATAAGTGTGGAGGCTTAACAGATCGTGAAATGAAAGACCAAGTTCTTGACTCAATGGATATTGAACGAGAAAGAGGTATTACAATAAAAGCACAAACTGTAAAACTTAATTATAAAGCTAAAAATGGTAAAGATTATATTTTAAATATAATCGATACCCCAGGACACGTAGATTTTAGCTATGAGGTTAGTAGATCTCTTTATGCATGTGAGGGGTCTATTTTAATTGTTGATAGTACCCAAGGAGTTGAAGCGCAAACATTGGCTAATGTTTATCAAGCTTTAGATATAAATCATGAAATCATTCCAGTTTTAAATAAAATTGACTTACCAGCATCAGATTTAGAGAAAACGAAAAAACAAATTGAAGATGTAATTGGAATAGATACAGAAAATGCAGTGCCATGTTCTGGAAAAACAGGTGAAGGAATAGAAGATATTCTTGAAGAAATAGTCAAAAAATTACCAGCTCCTGAAGGTAATCAAGATGAAAATTTAAAATGTCTGTTAGTTGATAGTTGGTATGACACATATCTAGGTGTTGTGATCTTAATCAGAGTAATTGATGGTAAAATTTCTAAAAATATGAAGATTAAAATGTTGTCTACTAATCAGGAGTACATTGTTGAAAAAGTAGGGGTATTTACACCAAAACCTAAAGATATGAATGAGCTAAATGCCGGAGAAATAGGTTTTATAACAACAGGTATTAAAGTTCTTTCAGAAACAAAAGTGGGAGATACAATTTGTGATGCTAGTAAACCAATTGTAAAAGCTTTACCGGGGTTTAAACCAAGTAAGCCAGTTGTTTTTTGTGGATTATTTCCAGTAGATAGTTCTGAATATCAAAAACTAAAAGATGGATTAGCAAAATTACAATTAAATGATGCCAGTTTTTCTTTTGAGGCAGAGTCTTCTTCAGCGCTTGGACTAGGTTTTAGGTGTGGTTTTTTAGGATTACTCCATTTAGAAATTATAACTGAAAGATTAGAAAGAGAATTTGATGTAAATTTATTAACAACTACACCAGGTGTTGTTTATAAAATTCATCTCAATAATGGAACGACTAAAGATTTACATAACCCATCAAGCTTACCTGACCCAACACTTATTAAAATGATTGAAGAGCCATGGATAAAAGCAACAGTGATAACACCTGATCAGTATCTTGGATCTATTATAAAACTTTGCCAAGATAAAAGAGGTGTTCAAACTAATTTAACTTATTCAGGTAACAGAGCGGTATTGTCTTATGAACTTCCTTTGAATGAGGTTGTATTTGATTTTAACGATAAAATTAAATCAATGACCAGTGGATATGCAAGTTTTGACTATGAAATTATTGGTCACAGAGAGGGAGATTTAGTAAAGCTTGGAATTTTAGTAAACAGTGAACCAGTAGATGCATTAGCAATGATGATACATAAAGACTTTGCTCAAAGAATAGGAAGAGAAGTATGTGAAAAATTAAAAGATTTAATTCCAAGGCATAATTTTATGATTCCAGTTCAAGCAGCGATAGGTGGAAAAATTATTGCTAGAGAAACTATAAAAGGTTTTAAGAAAGATGTTTTAACAAAAATTCATGGGGGTGGAGCGACTGATAGAAAAAGAAAACTTTTAGAAAAGCAAAAAAAAGGTAAAGCTAGATCAAAACAATTTGGTAGAGTAGAGATACCACAAGAAGCTTTCATAGGTGTGCTTAAAATTAATAAAGAAAAATAAAGTGGAGAGGTGGCCGAGTGGTTGAAGGCGCACGCTTGGAAAGCGTGTAAAGGGGTAACTCTTTCGCGGGTTCGAATCCCGCTCTCTCCGCCATTAAAAAGCTTATTTTTAAAGGGTTTTTTTACAATTTATTCATCTGCTATACGATTATAAATAAACATTTTTTTTAAAAAAATGTTATAATTTTATTTTCCTAAAATTAAAAAAATGACAAATAAAAACACTTATCAGGCAGACTCCATTAAAGTTCTAAAGGGTCTTGAAGCTGTTAGAAAAAGACCTGGAATGTATATCGGTGACACAGATGATGGCACTGGTTTACATCATATGGTTTATGAGGTTGTAGATAATTCCATCGATGAAGCCTTAGCTGGCTACTGTAAAAATATTAATGTTAGAATTAATGCTGACGGAACCGTAACCGTTAAAGATGATGGAAGAGGTATCCCTGTTGATATGCATAAGGGAGAAAAAAAATCTGCAGCAGAGGTAATTATGACCCAGCTTCATGCTGGAGGTAAGTTCGATCACGACT
>LIBV01000003.1 GCA_001438335.1 Pelagibacteraceae bacterium BACL5 MAG-120820-bin39 | reverse complement strand
ACCCCATCTGCCATTGCCATCCATAATAATAGCAACATGAGTTAGTGGATTCATATTGTCATTATTTCTTTTTCTTTTGAAGAAACTTTAGTATCAACTGCTTCTATATGTTTATCAGTTATATCTTGTATTTTTTTTTGTAAAGATTTTTCATCATCTTCACTAATATCTTTAGATTTCAATAATTTTTTCAATTCATCATTACCATCTCTTCTAATGTTTCTAATTGAAACTTTACATTTTTCACCCATAGATTTGATTAATTTTTTAAGTTCAGTTCTTCTTTCCTCATTTAATTCTGGGACAGGCAATCTTATTAACTGTCCATCAATTTGGGGATTTAGACCTAATTCAGATTTTCTTATTGCTGCATCAACTAGAGATACATTGCTCTGATCCCAAACTTGTACATTGATCATTCTAGGTTCTGGAGTTGTGATGCTACCAATTTGATTAATTGGCATTTGTTGACCATAAACTTCTACTTTTATAAGGTCCAACATAGCTGCGTTAGCTCTACCAGTCCTTAATGAAGATAATTCTTTTGCAAAAACCTCAATTGCTTTATCCATTTTAAGATTATATGATTTTTCGTCAAACATTTATTCACCAATCTTAATTCTAAAAAATTCTTTAATTTTTAAATCTTTAATTGACAATTCTTTTATAATATCTTGTACTTTTTTTTTTGGTTCCATTACCCAAGCTTGAGTCATAAGTGCATTTTCTTCTTTAAACTTGTTCATTTTACCTATGCTTATTTTTTTAGCAATATCCTCAGGTTTTCCTGAATTTTTAAGCTCTTCAGTAACTAACTCTTGTTCTTTTTTGATAATTTCTTGGTCTATTGACGCAGAGTCCAAAGCAAGTGGATGAGAGGCAGCAATATGCATTGATAATTGTTTGCCAAAATTTTTAACTAGATCAGATTTATCTTTTGTTTCTAATGAAACTAGTACTGCTAATTTAGCTAAATTATCTTTAACAACTGTATGCAAATAATGACAGTTTATTGAACCTTGGTTTTTTAAAGTTTTAACCTTTCCAATTGTTATTTTTTCACCAATTTTTGCAATTAAAGCTACCAAATTATTCTCTACCGTATCACCATTTTTCATTTTTGAAGATTTTAATATATTTATGTTTGAGTCATTTTGGTTGTTAAGATCACTTAATTCTTTAACAAATGAAGTAAAATCATCATTTTTTGCAACAAAATCAGTTTCACAATTTACTTCTATAACTGAGATTTTATTCTCATCTCCACTTACAGCAATGACACCTTCTTTTGCATCTCTAGACATTTTTTTTGAAGCTTTCGAGATACCTTTAACTCTCAGAATCTCAATGGCTTTGTCAAGATCACCATTAGACTCTTTTATTGCTAAATTGCAGTCCTTAAAACCAGCACCAGTAGCTTCTCTTAATTTTTTAACTTTTTCAATATCACTCATGTTAATTTATAGTTTCTTTTTCATTGGTTTGTTTTGAAAATTTTTCCTCTAATTTTTCTCTATCAATTTCATTAATAGTTTTTGATGCATCTTTAGTTTCTTTTTTAGAAGGTACTTTTTTTTCAGTTTGTGTTGGAATAGAGCTTTTAGCGTTATTAATTGTCTCTTTGATTAAATTACAATAAAGATCAATTGCTCTTCTAGCATCATCATTTCCTGGTATTGGAAAATCAATTCCGTCTGGATTTGAATTACTATCAAGAATGGCGATAATTGGAATACCTAATTTAACCGACTCTTGAATCGCTAAAGACTCATAATTAGTATCAATTATAAAAACAAGATCGGGAACTTTTTTCATTTCAGCAATTCCACCCAGTGATCTTTGTAATTTATCTTTTTTAACACTCATTTTAAGAAGTTCTTTTTTTGTAAAACCTCTATTTTCTGCAACTAGGTCTATTTCAAATTTTTTTAATTTCTTAATTGAATTAGATATAGTTCCCCAATTGGTTAACATCCCACCTAACCATCTATAATTTACAAAAAACTGGTCTGTTTCTTTAGCGACCTCTGCAATGGCTTCTGAGGCTTGTTTTTTTGTTGATACAAATAAAATTTTACCATTATTCGCAATAGTATTATAAACTTTTTCAAGTGCCACTTTTGTTAACTCTAAAGTTTGAGTTAAATCTATAATATGAATTGAGTCTCTTTTACCAAAAATGTATTTTTTCATTTTTGGATTCCATCTTAAAGTTTTATGGCCAAGATGAACGCCAGCTTCTAATAATTGTTGTATTGTTACGTTAGGTATCTTCATATTTATTCCCGGTTAAGCCACCACAGTAATTTCCAAAAAAATGGACCGGAGGTATAAAACCAACAACTGTGTGCGTGTTAATTTAATTTAATGTGTATTTACAAAGATTTATATGAATTAACAAGTATAATTTAGTTAATTTGGGTCAATATTTGCTTATTTCTTAATAAATTAATAGTTTTTCTATCCAATTCTCTTTTATTTTTTAATTGAAAGAGCAAATTATTTTCTTCGTTCTTAAGGCTTATATTAATCAATGTTTTTCCCTCTTTATTCAGAAATTTTGAAATTCGATCAATTTCTTCAATAGAGTTAATAGAAAAAGTTATATCTGAAATTGGGCTATTAAATAAATCTTTTAATGAAGTAATCTTATGAACATTAATTCTTTTAAACCTATTTTCATCATTAGAAATATTTTTTAACAAAGTTAATATTAATGAATTTCCTTCTTTTAAAATTTCTCTATTTAAATCTAAGGTATCTGAAAAAATAAATAATTCAAAAACACTTGTAAGATCTGTAAGTTTAATAACTGCATATGAATTACCTTTTGCAGTTTTTCTTTCTTGAACTTTAAGTAAAGTAGCGGCAATATTTGCTTCTTTAATTTCATCTGATAAGTTAAAAGTTAAATAATCCATTATTTTATAATCTTCAAAAATGTCTTTGAATTGATTTAAAGGATGATCAGATATAAAAAAACCAACTGCCTCAAATTCTTTGGATAATCTCTCCTCAAAATTCCAATCCTCAATATCAATAACAATGTTTTCTTCTTGATTTTCCTCATCACCAAAAAGATCAATTTGATTTGTTAATTTATTTTCAAATAGATTTTTTGTTTTTAAAATAAAATTAGGTATTGAATTAAAAAGTGCCTGTCGATTTGAATTAATCGAGTCGAAAGCACCTGCTTTAACTAAACCTTCTAATTGTAATTTATTAATATCTTTTGGACTCACTCGATTTAGAAAATCATTAATTGATTTAAATTTTCCATTAGTTAATCTTTCTTTAACTATATTTGAGATAGCTTCATATCCTACAGCTTTAATTCCTCCTAAAGCATAATAAAATTTTTCAATATCAGTTCTAAAATCAGCAAAACATTCATTAATATCTGGTCTTATTACTTCTATATCTAATCTTTTTAATTCCTCATAAAACTCACTTAATTTATTTTGATTTGATAAATCCATTGTCATTGATGCAGCAATGAATTCTTTGGGGTAATAGGTTTTTAAATAAGCGGTTTGATAAGAAATAATAGCATAAGCTGCTGCATGGCTTTTATTAAATCCATATTCTGCAAAGGGTTCTATTTTTAAAAAAATTCCTGCTGCAACATCTTTACCAATTCCATTTTTAACAGCTCCAGCAATAAAACCTTGTTTTTGTTTTTCTAATTCAGCCCTTTTCTTTTTACCCATTGCTCTTCTTAAAAGATCAGCCTGACCAGCAGTAAAACCTGATAATTTTTGAGCTATTTGCATTACTTGTTCTTGATAAATAATTACTCCATAAGTTGGTTTTAAAATATCTTCTAATAAGGGGTGTAAATAATCTGGTGTTTGTCTTCCATGTTTACAATCATTGTAAGTTGGAATATTGCTCATTGGTCCAGGTCTATATAGAGCTACTAACGCTATTATATCCTCAATATGATTGGGTTTCATATGTATTAATGCATCTCTCATACCGGCACTCTCAACTTGAAATAAACCAACAGTATTTCCACTTGATAATAGTTCAAAAACTTTTGGATCTTCGTAACTAATATTTTCAATATTAAAATTCTTGTCTTTTTTTTGAGCTAATTTCTGAGTGTTGTTAATTACTGTTAAAGTTTTTAAGCCTAAAAAATCAAATTTAATTAAACCTGCATTCTCTGCTGAGTACATGTCAAATTGCGTTGAAGGCAACAATAAATTAGCTGCTGCATCTTTATATAATGGCACCACTTCTGTAAGTTTTCTATCTGCAATTACAACACCTGCAGCATGAGTTGCAACATTACGATTTAAACCTTCTAATTTCAAAGATAAATCTGTTAATTTTTTAACTCTAGTATCCTCATTAATTAATTTTTGTAATCGAGGTTCACCAGCAATACATTGAGTTAAAGATTGTGGTCTTGATGGATCAAAAGGTATCATTTTTGAAATACTATCAACAAAGCCATAAGGAAGACCCAATACTCTTCCAACATCACGAATAACCATTCTAGCTTTTAATTTTCCAAATGTAATAATGTGAGCTACACTATCTTTGTACTTCTTAGTTAAATATTCAAATACCAAATCTCTTTTGTCTTCACAAAAATCAATATCAAAATCTGGCATAGAGATTCGATCAGGATTTAAAAATCTCTCAAAGATTAAATTAAACTTTATAGGATCAACATCTGTAATTGATAAACACCAAGCAACTAATGAGCCAGCGCCAGATCCCCTTCCTGGTCCAACTGGAATATCGCTATTTTTGGCCCACTTAATATAATCAGAGACTATTAAAAAATAACTTGAATATTTCATTTCAATAATAATATCTAATTCATGATCCAGTCTATCTTTATATTGTAAAAATTTTTCATTATTTTCTAATTGACTCTCTTCTAAATTAAAAAATTTTTTAAATTTAAAAATTAAGCCATCTAATGACTCTTTTCTCAAAATTTCACTTGCGTCACCACCCTTTTCAGAGCTTATATTTGGTAAAATCGGTTTAGAAAATAGTGGTCGAAAACTGCAACGTTTTGGAAAATTATAATTATTCTCTAAGGCTTCAGGAATGTCAGCAAATAATTCTAACATTTCTAAGTTTTCTTTAAAATAATGTTGATCTGAAAATTTTAATCTATTTTTATCATTTACATAAGTTTTATTACCTATACAAATTAGTGCATCATGAGCTTCATGCATGTCTTTATTCATATAAAAAACTTCATTGGTAGCTATAATAGGTATTTCAAGCTCAAGAGAGCAAGCTAAGTTAAATTTTTCAAAACCAATTTCGTTATCGTCATTATGTCTTTGAATTTCCAAGTAAAATCTATCTTCAAATTTTGATTTAAGATTTTTGTAAAATTTTTTAATTTCACTAAATTTACCTTTTTTATAAAGCCTACCAAAGAAACCATTTATAGTTCCTGAAAAAATTGAAACACCATTAGAATTTTCTAATAATTCATCAAAAATTAAATGTGGTTCTGATAAAGCATCATTTTTAAGATATGATTGCGATGATAATTCAATAATTCTTTTATAGCCCTTTTCGTTTAAAGCAAATAAAGGTAACAATCCTGTAGTATCTTCAAATTGAAAATTAATTTGTGTTCCTATTATAGGTTGAGAGCCTGATTTAGATATTTTTTCAGCAAATTCTAAAGCACCGCACAAATTAGCAGTATCGCATAATCCGATTGATCTAATTTTATTATCTTTACAATAATCTTTTAAATCATCAATTTTTATAGCACCTTCGCAAATTGAATATTGGCTATGTATTTTTAGGTGGTTAAAAAATTGTATATCTGAATCAAGCATTAATGATTTTTATACTACCATTATTCATTTCCAACTGACAATCAGCCTTATTAGCAAAAAATCTATTATGAGTTGCAAAAATAATCAATCTGTTTGGTTTTTTTTGTTTTTCAAAGATTTTAAAAACTTCTTTTGCAGTTTCTAAATCTAAACTTCCAGTAGGCTCATCAGCAAGAATAATATCAGGATTATTTACTAAAGCTCTAGCAATAGCTACTCTTTGCATCTCACCACCTGAGAGTTGTGAGGGGTAGTGATTAAAACGATTTGATAATCCAATTTTTTTTAAAATAGTTGTGGCATTATCTAAAGCGATATTCTTATTATTATTTATAGTTAAATTAGCTAAACACACATTCTCAATTGCTGTGAAATCATTTAATAAATTATTCTGCTGGTAAACAATTCCAATTTTATTTGCTCTAATTAAATCATTTTTATTTTTATCTTCAAATTTTATATCTGTATTTTCTAATTTAACATGACCATTTGTTGGTCGATCTATTAAAGATAATATATTTAAAAGAGTCGATTTACCTGACCCAGAAGGTCCAACTATAGAATAAATTTTTCCTTTTTTAAAATTAAATGTTAAATTTTTTAAAACTTTTACTTTTTTATTAACTTCAAAAGTTTTAGAAATATTTATTAGTTGAAAAAAATTACTCATATTTTAAAGATTGAATTGGGTCTAATCTTGCAGCTTTAATAGCAGGAAAAATTGATACAATTATAGTTATAATAATAGAACATGAAGCAATTATAAATATTGAAGTAGGATTAATTTCAGATGGCATTTTGCTTAAAAAATAAATTTCTTCAGGAAATAATGAAATATTAAATGAACTGCTAAGAAATGCTCTTATATTTTCTATATAAATAGAAAATAAAACACCTAAAAAAATTCCAAAAAGAGTTGCTGAAGTTCCAATAATTACTCCAACAAGAAAAAAAATTTTAACAATTGACTTATTTAATACACCTATAGATTTTAAAATTGCAATATCACGGGTTTTATTCTTTACCAAAATAGTTAATCCTGAAATAATATTAAAAGCAGCAACAATAATAATTAATGATAAAATAATAAACATCACATTTCTTTCAACTTTTAATGCTGAAAATAATGAACTGTTCATATCTGCCCAGCTAAATATAAATTCTTGATCAAATATACTTTGAATTTTTTCTTTCTGAGACTCGATGTTTTGTGGATTTTTAAGATAAATTTCTAAATTTCTAGAATTAGTTTCTAAATTAAAAAATTCTTCTAAAGTTTTAAGATTAATAAAGACAATATTGTTATCAAAATCGGCAAGACCACTATCAAAAATTGAAATTATAGTAAATGTTTTTTGCTTAGGTAAATTACCAATAATAGTTTCAACACCTGATGGAGACATTAAAGTTATATCATCTCCAATATCCAAGTCTAAAGTAAAACTTAACTCTCTACCTATAGAAATAAAATTTCCTGTTAATGAATTCTTATTACCTTCAAAACCATCATTATTAATTATATCTAATAAAGAAAAATCATTTGTACCATAACCTCTTAATAAAATGCCTTTTGTAATATCATTTTTAATAATGATTCCTTCACCGGAATTACTAAAAACTAAATTTTTTGATAAAGTTTTTAAATCAAGATTGTTGAGTTTTTTTTGATCAATCTTATTTTGATATGGTTTGACGGTGATATGAGAATTAAAACCCACAATTTTATTAATTAGTTCTGTCCTAAAACCATTCATTACAGACATAACTATAATTAAAACTGCAACACCTAAACTTATTCCAATGAAGGAAAAGATAGAAATAATATTTAGAAAACCATCCTTTTTTCTGGCTTTTAAAAATCTAAAAGTAACTTCTTTTTCTAATGTAGATATCAATTTTTAACTTTGAGTTCTTTGATGGTCTTTATTATCTCATTTAATGGCAAATTTTTGGCCTCTTTACCAGTTTCCTTAAATTCTAGCAAATCTCCCTCGGATTTTTTACCAATTATTATTTGATAAGGAGCACCAATTAAATTGCTTTTTTTAATTTTTGAAGAGTAATTTTCATCGGTGTCATCAATAACTGTGTCGATATTATTTTTTGTTAATTCATAAAATATATTTTCTGCTTTTATGAGAGCGGTATTATCATTCTTATTTATCATAGGAATGATGATTAATTCGTAAGGTGCTACAGAAATAGGCCATTTCATTATTTCATTTTTTTCATCAAATTTGGCTTCAATGATTGCACCTACTAGCCTTGAAACACCAATACCGTAAGAACCCATTTTTACAAAGTCTTTTTTTCCTCCAGGCAAATCAACAGCAGCATTCATTGGTTTTGAATATTTGTCAGCAAAATAAAAAATATGACCCACTTCAATTCCTTTTGTTATTAATCTATTTTTCTTCTCAACTGTTTTTTCAAATTCGTCTTTATTAAATTTTTCATCTGTCACTGAGTAAAATTCCTCATATTTTTTTCTTAAATCTTCTAATGATTTTTTTTCAACCTCTATGTCTCCTGTTTCAACGTCAAAAATTCTTTTATCAGTAAAAATTTTACTTTCACCAGTTTCAGCTAAAATTATGAACTCATGTGAAAGATTGCCACCAATTGGACCTGTGTCAGCAGCCATAGGTATAGCGGTTAAGCCTAATCTTTTAAATGTTCTTAAATAAGATATAAAAAATTTGTTATATGAAAAGAATGCCTCTTCATCACTAACGTCAAATGAATATGCATCTTTCATATAAAATTCACGACCTCTCATAATTCCAAATCTTGGTCTAATTTCATCTCTAAACTTCCATTGAATATGATAAAGTAGTTGTGGTAATGATTTATATGATTTTATAGAGGATCTAAATATATCTGTTACTAGTTCTTCATTGGTCGGTCCATAAAGCATTTCACGATTTTGTCGATCTTTTATTCGTAACATTTCTTCACCATAATCATCGTATCGCCCACTTTCTTTCCATATTTCGCTAGATTGAATTGTGGGCATTAAAATTTCCTGAGCACCAATCTTATTTTGTTCTTCCCTTACAATTTGTTCTATTTTTTTCATAACCTTAAAACCCAATGGTAACCATGAATAAATTCCTGCTGATGATTGTTTTATCATCCCAACTCTTAACATTAATTGATGAGACTTAATTTTTGCTTCCGAAGGAATATCTTTAAGAATGGGAATAAAAGATTTTGATATATACATTTAACTAATAATATTTCTTAAGTTCAAATATTCAAATTTCATTAATAAATAAATAATTAAAAAAATAATAGTGCTAATTCCTGTACAATAAATAAATTTTTTTAACATTTTAGGGTTTTCCGGTGATCCTGGATCTTCACCCTCTACTTTATGAGGTTTTTCACGATTTACATCTATAGGCAATATAGCAAAAAATACTATCCACCAAATGATGATATATATAATTGCTAAACCTGTAATACTCATTAAATCCTAACTAAATTAATATTTGTAAAAGGTTTTTTCCCTGTTTTTTCTTTTGAGTATTTTCTGCAAGCAATTTTTAATGCATCAATTAAATTGTGTTCTTGCTGTCGGCTACCTAATTTAAAAGATCGAGTTGTCTTATCTATTTCTTCTTCTAAACCATATATAAATTCATCCTTTTCATAGACTGGTAATCCCCTGAAAGATAGTACAGGATTATTGTGAATATTACCTTTTGGAGTAATCATTAATGTTACCTCTAGATAACCATTTTCACTAAGATTTTTTCTATCTTTTATAGATTGGGAATCTTCTTCTACACTAATATTTCCATCAAGATATAATCTACCACTAGGGGCTTTATCATAAACTTCTGGTTGGTCACCAGGATATAATTTTACAATATCACCATTTTCTACTTGAACAGGATATGGAACTTGCATTTCTTTAGCAAAATTTATGTGTTCAATCATATGTCTATGCTCTCCATGAACGGGTATAACACATTTTGGTCTAACCCATTCATACATGTCTCTTAAATCATCTCTATTAGGATGTCCTGAAACATGAACAAATTCACTTTCCTCAGATATAACTTCTATTCCATCCTTTACTAATTGATTGTGAAGTTTATATAATTTCTTTTCATTGCCTGGGATAATTTTAGATGAAAAAATAACAGCATCACCTTTTTCAATGAATACATCAGGATGAATATAACTTGAAATACGCATCATAGCACCCATAGGCTCTCCTTGACTTCCAGTACATAAGTAAACCATTTTATCTCTTGCGATATTTTTAGCTTGTCTTGGATCTATTGGTTCAATTGTATTTTGTAAATATCCACATTGTCTAGCTGCTTTATAGATTCTATGCATAGATCTACCGACTAAAGATATCTGTCTACCCGTTTGTTCTGCACAATAAAAAGCAGTTTCCATTCTCGCTACATTCGATGCAAATGAAGTAATGATAATTCTTTTTTTTAGTCTGCTCATAATATTTAGCATACTTTTTCTAACATCAAGTTCTGATCCAGCTCTACCAACACTAAAAACATTAGTTGAGTCGCAAATCATTGCAAGGACTCCTTCGTCGCCAATTTCTTTTAATCTTTTAGAATTGATATCTTCTCCAATTAATGGATTTGGATCAACTTTCCAGTCACCAGTATGTAAAATTACTCCAGCAGGTGTTTCAATTCTTAAACCATTAGGCTCAAGGATGGAATGAGTTAATGTTATATATTCAATTGCAAAAGGTTCTAATTTAACCTTTCCATTAAGTTGGACAATTTGAAGATCTTTCGTAATATCAATATGTTTTTCTTTAAATTTTTCTTTAACAAGTAAAGCGGTAAATGGTGTTGCAAATATTTTGCATTTTAACTTAGGCCATA
Organism: Pelagibacteraceae bacterium BACL5 MAG-120820-bin39; assembly: GCA_001438335.1. Lineage (GTDB taxonomy): Bacteria > Pseudomonadota > Alphaproteobacteria > Pelagibacterales > Pelagibacteraceae > Pelagibacter. The sequence continues at coordinate 16,913 of LIBV01000003.1, read as the reverse complement.
AATGTGCAATCGCACCTATATGATCCTCATGAGCATGAGTAAGAACTATACCTAATAAATTATTTTTTTTTTCAACGATAAATCCTGGATCTGGATATATTAAATCTACACCCGGCAAAGTATCGTCTGCAAATGTGACACCAATATCGACCATTATCCATTTATGATCTCCAGGTTGACCATAACCAAATAGATTCATGTTCATGCCAATTTCACCGGATCCACCAAGTGGACAAAATAATAACTCGTCTTTCATATTATTAGATCAATTTAGAGGCTTTAAACAAACCCTTAATAGTGATGTCTTTATTGTGTATTACTTTCGTTTTAATTGAATTTTTAAATAATTCTGAAAATCCTCCAGTTATTATTACCTTAAAAGACTTTCTTGTCTCTTTAATAATTAAATTAATTATATTGTCAATTAAACCAGCGTAACCCCAAAAAAAACCTGATCTAACAGCAGAAGTAGTGTCTACACCAATGACTTTTTTAATTTGTTTTAGGTTAATTTTAGGTATCAAAGTTGCTTTATCAGATAAAGTATTAAGAGAAAGCCTAACTCCAGGCGAGATTATACCTCCTTTGTAGGTATTTTTAACTAGTACATCGAAGGTTGTGGCAGTACCAAAATCTAGAATTATAAAATTATCTTTGTTATTTATTACACTTATTGCATTTGCTATTCGATCAGATCCAACTTGTTTAAAATTTGCTTCAATTTTTAATAATTTTTTTAACTTCAAATCTTTAATTTCATAGATTTTAATTTTAACTTTTTTTTTTAAAAAAAATTGTATTTTTTTAAATGAACGGGGTACTACGCTGCAAAATAAAATTTTTGTAATTTTATCAAATTTAATTTGATTTTTATTAAAACTTTTAACAATATTTTTTTGGTTTATTTCTTTTGTAGTTAAATTAAATCTTTTTAAGATTTTACCACTAAAATTAGTAACACAAATTTTAGTCTCTGTATTTCCAATATCACCTAATAAAATCATTTATTTTAAAATTTTTATTAAATTTTTTTCAAACATAGATTTTAGTTTATTTTGAAATATATTTTTATCAATTTTTTTTTTAATTAATTCGTATAGATTAGTTGTTGGATAATCTTTAATATATGGGCTTTTAACTAAATTTATTCCTATTCCAATAATAAAATATTTTTGACCATTTTTAAAAATAGACTCTTGAAGTATACCACAAATTTTTTTACCCTTGATCAGTAAATCATTGGGAGGTTTAATTGAAATATTTTTTTTATAGTAATTCGATAATAATTTTTTAATTAATTCACAATTTAATTTAGTAAAATTTTTAAGACTTAAATTTTGATTATCGATTTTTAAAAAAAAACTTACAAATAAATTTCCTTTAAAGGAAATCCATTTTTTACCATACTGACCTTTACCAGATTTTTGGGAAATTGCAGTAATCATACCAAATTTATAGTTAGTTTCATTTATTATTCTTATAGCAGTATTGTTTGTGCTATTTACAATTTTATAATTAAATTTTTTGAACTTCATTAAATTATATTAATTCTGGAAACAACTTCAACTAATTGACTTGGAAAGATGAAGTATAAAAGAATTAATATAGTTGAAAAAGTCAAAGAAAATTTAAGCCATATGCTGTGATCTGAATCAAATTTTTCTTTCTCTTTATCAAAATAAATTATCTTAATAATTCTAAGATAATAAAAGGCTGCTATTACAGTTGAAAGTAAACCAACTATAGCCAAGAAATACATGGATTGTTCAATAACTGATTTAAAAATATAAAATTTTGCAAAAAAACCTGCTAGTGGAGGTATTCCTGCCAATGAGAACAAAATCACTAGCAACGATAGTGCTAACAAAGGATGATTTTTAGAAACCCCTGACAAATCATGAATGTCTTCATAGTATTCATCATTTCTTTTCATCATTAATAAACAAGAAAACAAGCCTAAATTCATCAGTATATAAATTGTTATATAAATAATAGAACTTTGTATCCCTTCATTTGTTCCTGTAGCTAGACCTGCCAATGCATATCCGATATGACCAATAGAGCTGTAAGCAATTAGTCTTTTTAAATTGGTTTGTCCAATAGCAGCAACAGCACCAAATAGCATTGATGCTATAGATAAAAATACAATAATCATTTGCCATTGATCAATTAAATTTAAAAAAGGAACGTACAAAAATCTAATAAATACTGTTAATGCAGCAATTTTTGGAACCATAGTAAAAAATAATGTTACCGAAGTAGGTGAACCTTCATAAACATCAGGAGCCCACATATGGAATGGAACTGCAGATATTTTAAACGCTAAACCAACCAAAATAAAAACTATTCCAAAAGTAAGAGCATATTCTTGAGAGTTTAATTGAGTTGCAATAATATCAAAATTTGTTGATCCAGAAAAACCGTAGATTAATGAGCATCCATATAAAAGTAACCCTGAAGATAACGCGCTAAGAACAAAATACTTAAGACCTGCTTCAGATGATTTTAATTGATCTCTATTAAATGTTGCTAAAACATATAAAGCTAATGATTGCAATTCTAAACCCATATAAAAAACAATTAAGTCATTTGAACTAATCATAACCATCATTCCTAATACTGAACATAAAATCAAAATTGGGTATTCAATTTTAAAAATCTTAAATATTTTTAAATATGTTGAAGAAATAATTAACACTAAAGAAGCAGCTAAAAGTGTGATAATCTTCATGAATGAAGATAAATAATCGATTATAACGCTTTTACTGAATAATAAAGCAGGATCATTACCAAGTGTTTCATTAAAAGTTAAAACTGCCGTAACAATTAAAATTATTAATGAGATATTTTGAATTAAATTTGCACTATCTTTTTTAAAAACGCCCAACATCAAAAGAAACATAATACCCAGTGAGATTACAATTTCCGGCAAAATATAGTTAAAATTATCCATGGTTATCTTGTCATTAAATTAATTTTATACATTTCGATCAAATCTTTAACTGATACTTCTATTGTATTAAGTAATGGCTCTGGATAAAAACCAAAAAACAATGTTGGTAATGCTAAACTTATTAAAATTATAAGTTCTGATTTATCTAAATCAGGCATCTTCAATAAATCTTTATTGATAATTTCTCCAAAAACCACTCTTTTATACAACCACAACATATAAGCTGCCCCAAAAATCACTCCTAAACTTGCAATGACAGCTACTAAAAAGTTATCTTTAAAAGCACCCATTAAAATTAAAAATTCACCAATAAAACCACTTGTGCCAGGCAAACCCAAAGCCGCCAAAGTAAATAACATAAATAATATAGAATATTTTGGGACTATACTGACTATTCCTCCATAAGAATTAATCAATCTTGAATGCATTCTATCATAAACAACACCAACACATAAGAAAAGAGCAGCAGAAACTAAACCATGACTAATCATTTGAATTATGCTCCCCTCTATCCCCTGTTGTTTTAGTGTAAAAATACCTAAAGTTACAAATCCCATATGTGCCACAGAAGAATAAGCTATTAATTTTTTCATATCCTCTTGCATCAATGCAATTAATGAAGTGAAAACAATAGCAATTAAACTTAAGATATAAACCAAAGGTGTAAACACCTCAGAAGCAAATGGAAATAAACCAAGAGAAAATCTAATAAATCCGTAGCCTGCCATTTTTAAAAGAATCGCTGCTAATAAAACTGATCCAGCTGTTGGCGCTTCTACGTGAGCATCAGGCAACCAAGTGTGTACTGGCCACATTGGAGTTTTTACTGCAAAGGAACTAAAAAAAGCTAACCACAGCAAATTTTGGTACTTTTGATCAATACCGAGTTCATAAAGTTTTACAACATCTGTTGTGCCAGTTATCCAATAAATAGAAATAATTGCTACCAGCATTAAAACAGATCCTAACAAAGTATATAAAAAGAATTTAAATGCAGAATAAACTCTTTTTGGACCACCCCAAATACCAATAATTAGAAACATTGGTATTAAACCTGCTTCAAAAAATAAATAAAAAATTACTAGATCTAGTGCACAAAAAACACCAATCATAAAACTTTCCATGATTAATATGGCTATTAAAAAGTCTCTCAATCTTATTTTTACAGAATTATTAACTGAAATAATACAAAGAGGAATAATAAATGTTGTTAAAATTATAAATAAAATTGAGATACCATCAATACCAACTTTATAATTAACAAATCCAGCTAACCAATTTCTTTCTTCAACAAATTGAAAATTAGATATTGAACTATCAAATGAAATCCACAAATAAATCGAAATTAAAAAATTTACTAATGAAGTAAATAAAGCAACATATTTAATTGTATCAGTCTGTTTGTCATCACTTTTAGAAAATAATAAAAAAATTGAACCTATAGCAGGTAGCAATATTAGGGATGATAAAATTGGAAAATCCATTAGTTAATAATTAGGTAGGTTAGTAATGCTGAAAAACCAAGCAACATTACAAAAGCATATTGATAAATAAATCCACTTTGAAATTTATTAGCTTTTTGTGAAATTTTTTTAATTAACATTGACATACCATCTGGACCAAATCCATCAATGATTTTAACATCACAAACTTTCCATAGGAATAAACCAATTTTTTGTGATGGTTTAATAATTATATAGTCATACAATTCGTCAAAATACCATTTATTAACTAAAAATTCATATAATGGTCGATTTATTTTAACTATTTGCTCTGGGATAGATTTATTTTTAACAAATAAATAATAAGCAATAGGAATAGATATTAAAACTAAAATTGGCGTTATTAATAAAAACCATGTTGGAGGATGTTCGGTGCTTAACGGTTCTAAAAATAATATTGATTGAGCCCAAAAATTATTTTGATCAACAAGACTAATAAATAAATCTTTAAATATAAATCCTGCAAAAATTGCACCAATTGATAAAATAATTAAAGGTATCAACATAATTAAAGGAGACTCATGAGTTTCTTCAATTTTTATTGATTTGTTATTATATTCTCCATGAAATGTTTTAAAAATTAATCTCCAAGAATAAATTGCTGTTAAAAATGCAGTAAAAACTCCTACACCAGCAGCATAATAACCAACTGTATTTCCTTTGAGATAAGCAAATTCAATAATAGCATCTTTAGAATAAAAGCCAGATAAAAATGGAAATCCAGTTAAAGCAAGTGTTCCAATGATCATTAATACATATGTGTAAGGTAATTTTTTCCAAACAGCTCCCATATTATTTATATTTTGTTCATCTTTAAATGCGTGAATTACAGAACCTGATCCTAAAAATAGAAGAGCCTTAAAAAAAGCATGGGTGAACAAATGAAACATAGCAACGTTATAAGCGCCCACACCTGCTGCAAAAAACATATATCCTAGCTGACTACACGTAGAATAAGCAATTATTTTTTTGATATCCGTTTGAACTAAAGCAACAGTTGCTGCAAAAAAAGCTGTAGTCATTCCAATAATAGTAATTAAATTCAATATTAATGGAGAGTATTCATAAATTGGCGAACATCTGACTACCAAAAAAACTCCAGCTGTGACCATAGTTGCAGCATGAATTAAAGCAGATACAGGTGTCGGTCCTTCCATCGCATCTGGTAACCATGTGTGTAAAAGTATTTGGGCTGATTTACCCATTGCACCAATGAATAATAAGAAACAAATTAAATTTATTGCACCAACCTCAATGCCAAGAAAATTTAAGTTTGTATCAGTGATTGTTGGTATCTGTTGAAAAACTTCATTGTAATTAACTGTACCAAACAAATAAAAAATAAGAAAAATTCCAAGAGCGAAACCAAAATCTCCCACCCTATTAACGACGAACGCTTTTATAGCAGCTGCATTGGCAGATTCTTTTTTAAACCAAAAACCAATCAAGAAATAAGAACAAAGACCTACGCCTTCCCATCCAAAAAATAATTGTATAAAGTTATCTGACGTTACCAACATTAACATTGCAAATGTGAAAAGTGATAAATAGGCCATAAATCTAGGTTTGTGAGGATCGTGAGACATATAACCTATGGAATAAACATGAACTAAAGAAGAAACTAACGTCACTACTACGAGCATCACTGAGGACAAGGGGTCAATATTCATTGACCAATTAACATCAAGGGATCCTGAGTTAATCCATTTGGCAATTAAAATATTTTCTTGGTAATTGTTAACTATTACTTCATAGAATACATAAATTGATAGAATTGCAGAAATTGAAACTAATAAACTTGTTATAATTTCTGAGTTTCGATCACCTATAAAACGACCAAAAAAACCTGAAATAATTGAAGCTATTAGTGGAAGAAATATAATTGAAAGTTCCATTTTATCCTTTTAATTTATTTATCTCTTCAACTCTAATGGTTCCTGAATTTCTATAATAGACTACTATAATAGCTAATCCTATAGCGGCTTCTGCTGCGGCAACTGTTAAAATAAATAATGTAAAAACTTGGCCTGTTAAATCATCTAAAAAAATTGAAAATGATACCAAGTTTATATTTACAGCTAATAAAATTAGCTCAATACTCATTAAAATTACTATAATATTTTTTCTATTTAAGAAAATTCCAATGATGCCAATTGTAAAAATTACGGCACCTAATGTTAAGTAATGTCCAAGGCCAATACTAACCATCGATTTTTACTCCTTTATTCGATTCTACATCTATAACTTTAACTCCTTCTGATCTTTCTCTAGAAATTTGCTTTATGTAACTTTGTTTTTTTACACCAGATCGTTGTCTAAAAGTTAAGACAATTGCGCCGATCATAGCAACTAAAAGGATCATTCCACTTATTTGGAAAATATGAATATAATCAGTATATAAAACCTGTCCTAAAGAATGAGTATTGCTTACTTCACTATTTATATTCAAATTATTTGTATTGAATAAATCAGGTTTGTATTTCCAGCCACCAACTACAATAATTAATTCAAAAAATATTATTGCACTAATAATTAAGCCTACAGGAATATGACCTGAGCTTTCTTGTGAAGTAAACCATTCATTTTTTTGTTGAGCAACATTCAACATCATTACTACAAATAAAAATAATACAGCTACAGCACCAACATAAACAATCAGCATAATCATACCTAAAAATTCAGCACCAATCATTATGAATAAACATGAAATACTTATAAAATCCAAAATCAAAAAAAATACAGAGTGAACAGTGTTTTTGGAAACTGTTACCATTATTGCAGAAACTACTGCTATAATTGAAAATATGTAAAAAAATATTGTGTGAGCTATCATCTATCTATGTGGATTATCTGCTTTAATATTGGCTGCTAAGACATTTTCCCAACGATCACCATTATCTAAAAGTTTTTCTTTAGTATAGTAAAGCTCTTCTCTTGTTTCTGTAGAAAATTCAAAATTAGGACCTTGAACAATAGCATCTACAGGACAAGCTTCTTCACAAAGACCACAATAGATACATTTCATCATATCAATATCATATCGTGTTGTTTTTCTACTCCCATCCTCTCTTTCCGCAGATTCTATTGTGATAGCCTGAGCTGGGCAAACAGCTTCACATAATTTACAAGCAATACATCTTTCTTCACCATCTGGATAACGTCTTAAAGCGTGCTCGCCTCTAAATCTTGGACTTATTTTTCCTTTTTCAAAAGGGTAATTAATTGTTTTTTTTGACTTAAATATCTCTTTTACAGCAATAGAAAGACCCCCAATAAAATCTGTCATAAAAATTGTTTTAAAAAATCTGGAAATCTTCATAATTAATTAGATGGTAAAAGATTGAAATAAAATAAAAAACTCGCTGTTAATACAACCCAAATCAATGATAATGGAAGAAAAATTTTCCAACCTAATCTCATTAACTGGTCATATCTGTATCTTGGCACAATAGCTTTAACCAGTGCAAAGAGAATAAATAATATAAGAATTTTTAAAATTAACCAAATAGCACCAGGGACTAAATTAAATGGATAAATATCAATTGGAGACAACCATCCGCCTAAAAATAAAATTGAACCCATTGCACACATTAAAAGAATGTTTGCATATTCTCCTAGCCAAAACATTGCGTACATCATTCCAGAATATTCAGTTTGGTATCCAGCAACTAGTTCAGCTTCTGCTTCAGGTAAATCAAATGGAGGTCTATTAGTCTCTGCTAAAGCTGATATAAAAAAAATCACAAACATTGGGAATAATGGAATGACATACCATAAATCTTTTTGAGCAATAACAATGTCATTTAAATTTAAAGATCCAACACACAACAATACATTGATAATTATTACACCAATAGATACTTCGTATGACACCATTTGAGCAGCAGATCTAATTGCACCTAGAAAAGGATATTTTGAGTTTGATGCCCAACCACCCATAATAATTCCATAAACACCAAGAGATGAGACTGCAAAAAGATAAAGAATTCCAACATTTATGTCTGCAAGAACTTGGGTTTCACTAAATGGTATTACTGCCCAAGCAACTAAAGCAAGAGTCATGGTAACAATTGGTGCTAAAATGAAAATTACTTTATTCGAACTAGCGGGAATAATAATTTCTTTAAAAATATATTTTAATGCATCAGCCAAAGATTGAAGTAATCCAAAAGGTCCAACAACATTAGGTCCTTGTCTTTTTTGAACAAAAGCCCAAACTCGTCTATCCAGCCAAACAATCATTGCCACAGAAACTAGTACGGGAACTAATAAAAATAAAATTTTATAAGTTTCCTGAAATATTTCTGACAAATATTCCATTATTATCCCTCAGTTCCTGTAGATTTAAAATTAATTTTTGAGTTATTGCAATCAACCATTGTTTTTGAAGCTCTGGCTACTACATTTGAAAAATAATAATCTTTAATTTCAATTTTAAGTTTTTCATTTTCAAAATTATAATTTTTTGAGTTTGTTGCTTCACTGTATGAATTTTTATTTTTAAGATTAATAAAATTAATCATACTGCTTACTAATTCATCTTTATCATTAAATAATTTTCTATTATTCATTGATTCTGCAAGTTCATTAATTATTTGCCAATCTTCTTTAGCTTCACCAGGGGGATACGAGGCTTTGTAAGCTTTTTGAATCTTGCCTTCTAAATTTGTATAATGCGCTGTTTGTTCAGTATACGCTGCACCAGGAAGAATAATGTCAGCGACTTCAGCACCTTTATCCCCGTGACTTCCTTGATAAATTATAAATTCATTTTTTTTATTAACATTAAGATTATCCTGTCCAATTAAAAATATTAAATCGAATTCATTTTTTTGAAGTTTCTCAAGAGTAATATTATAACCAGATTTATTATTAAAAACTTCAAGATCAATATTTCCTACTGTTGAAGCATCTGTAGATAAAATGTTTAAAGGATTCCATTCTTCATCAAATTTAAAGTTATTATTTATATAATTTTTAATTAAATAAAAAATATTTTGTGAAGATTTTAAATCAAAGAATGACTCACCAAGAATAATTATTGGTTTTTTTGAGTTTTTTAAAACATTAGAAATTTCATGTTTGTTTTCTAGAATATCTTTTAAAGTTTGTGTTTGGCCATCTAAACTTTGATAAGGATATGTAAGATCATCAATATCATTCAGTGAAATAATCTTTGTGTTATTGTTAACAAAAGATTTTCTTATTCTTGCATTTAAAATTGTTGCCTCATATCTTGGATTGGTTCCAATTAAAAAAATTAAATCAGACTCTTCTATTCCATTGATAGATGAGTTAAATATATAATTTTCTCGTTCACTATCATCAATAAATCTATCTGATGTTCTAAAATCATAATAATTTGACTCTATAGTTCGATCAAAAAACTCTTTAAAAATATAGGAAGTTTCCATATTTGTTAGATCTCCAACAAACCCCCCAATTTTATTTTTGGGAGTATTTTCAATTCTAGATTTAATTATTTTAAATACTTCAGACCATGAAGCTTTTTCAAATTTTCCATTATATTTTATGTAAGGTGTATCTAATCTTTGATTTAATAAACCATCACAAGCGTATCTGGTTTTATCTGAAATCCATTCTTCATTAATATCTTCATTAATTAATGGTAAAATTCTTTTTACTTCCCAACCATAGGTATCTATTCTAATATTTGATCCAACAGCATCCATAACATCGATAGACTCTGTTTTTTTTAGTTCCCAAGGTCTTGCTTCAAATACATATGGTTTTGACGTAAGAGCTCCAACGGGACAAAGATCAATAACATTTGCTGATAACTCTGATTGCATTGATTGTTCTAAATAAGTAGTAATTTGCATATCTTCACCTCTACCAATGGCCCCAATTTCTGGTACACCTGCTATTTCGGTTGCAAACCTTATACATCTGGTACAATGAATACATCTGGTCATTTGAGTCTTAATTAACGGTCCCATGTTTTTATCAGGAACAGATCTTTTATTTTCTTTGTATCGAGATTTATCAACTCCATAAAACATTGATTGATCTTGTAGATCACATTCTCCTCCTTGATCACAAACTGGACAATCTAATGGATGATTTGCTAAAAGAAATTCCATAACACCTTTTCGAGCTTTTTCTACTTTAGGAGTGTTTGTTTTAATATTCATACCTTCTGCAGCTGGCATAGCGCATGAAGCTATTGGTTTAGGTGATTTTTCCATTTCAACTAAACACATTCTGCAATTTCCTGCTATAGATAATTTTTCATGATAGCAAAACCTAGGAATTTCTACACCAGCTTTTTCACAAGCTTGTAGAACAGTTAAACCTTCTTCAACTTCTATATCAATATCGTTAACTTTTAATTTAAGCATTTTCTTTTTCTAATAAATGTTGATCAACTAAATATGGAATATCTTTTGATTTCTTTATAACTGGTTCAAATTTGATTCTTTCTTCAATCTCATTTTTAAAATGTCTTAACAATCCTTGTACTGGCCAAGATGATCCTTCTCCAAATGCACATATAGTGTGTCCTTCTATTTGCTTTGTGACATCCATAAGCATATCAACTTCATCTTTGGATGCTTCACCTTTTGCCATTCTTTCTAACATTCTCCACATCCAACCCGAACCTTCTCTACAAGGTGTGCATTGACCGCAACTTTCATGTTTGTAAAATCTAGCGATCCTAGCCATACATTTGATAATATCTTGATCTTTATTTATTACGACTATTCCGGCAGTACCAAGTCCACTTTTTTCAGCCATAAGAGAGTCAAAGTCCATACTAATTGTATCACAGGTTTTTTTTGGTAATAATGGCATTGAAGAACCTCCTGGAATAACAGCTTGTAGATTATCCCATCCACCAATTACTCCTCCAGCATGAGTTTCTATTAATTCTTTCAACGAAATACCCATTTCCTCTTCAACATTGCAAGGCGTATTAACATTTCCCGAAATGCAAAAAATTTTTGTTCCAGTATTTTTAGGTTTACCTATACCTGCAAACCATTTACCACCTCTTCTAAGAATTGTTGGAACAACCGCGATTGTTTCAACATTATTAATAATTGTTGGACATCCGTATAAACCTATTAAAGCTGGAAAAGGAGGTTTTAATCTTGGTTGACCCTTTTTACCTTCTAAACTTTCTAATAAAGCAGTTTCTTCACCACATATATATGCACCAGCCCCATAATGAATATAAATATCCAAATCCCAATCTGTACCGCTAGCATTTTTTCCAATTACTTTATTTTCATAAGCTTCATCTATTGCTTTTTGTAATTTTTGCCCTTCATTAAAATATTCACCACGTATGTACACATAGCAAACATGAGCATTTACCGCATAGGATGCTATCAAACACCCTTCAATTAATTTATGAGGTTCAAATCTTAATATATCTCTATCTTTACAAGTGCCTGGCTCGGATTCATCTGCATTAATAACTAAGTAATGAGGTCTTGAACCAACTTGTTTAGGAGCAAAAGACCATTTTAGTCCAGTTGGAAATCCAGCTCCTCCTCTTCCTCTTAATTCAGAAAGTTTAATTTCATTAATAATCCATTCTTTTCCCTTGTCGCAAAGTTCTTTGGTATTTGACCAATCACCTCTTTTTTTTGCTGAAGTAAAATCAGCGCCATTATCATTGTACAAATTTTTAAAAATTCTATCTTCGTCTTTAAGCATTTTTCACATCCAATAAAGTTTTTCTATTATTTTCAGGCTCAGAATTTAATCGACCTCTATAAGAACCAGGTTCAGGTGTTTTGCCTAAAATTATTTGATCTAATATTTTTAATGTTTTGTCTTTATCTAAATCTTCATAATAATCATCATTAATTTGCATCATTGGAGCATTAATACATGCACCTAAGCACTCAACTTCCATCCAAGAACAATTTTTCTCTTTAACAAGTTCATTTTCATTTTCAGAAATTTTTTCTTTACATGCTTCAACTATTTTATAAGCACCTCTAATCATACATGGTGTTGTGGTGCAGACTTGAATAAAATGTTTACCAACAGGTGTTAAATTGTACATGGTGTAAAAAGTTGCCACTTCATAAACCTTGACATAAGGCATTTCCAAAAATTTTCCGATATATTTCATTGCAGATAGAGGTATCCAGTTATCGTTTTGTTTTTGGGCAATGTACAACAATGACATAACTGCACTTTGTTGTTTTCCTTTAGGATATTTTTTAATTATATTATTTGCTTCAGCTAAACTCTCTGAATTAAATTCAAAAGTTTCAGGTTGTTCTTTAGATATTTTCCTTAGTGTCATCTATCAACCTCTCCAAATACTATATCAAGAGACCCTAGCACGGCAGGAACATCAGCTAGCATATGACCTTTAATTAAATAATCCATTGCCTGAAGATGAGAAAAGCCAGGAGCTCTAATTTTACATTTATAAGGTTTGCTAGAACCATCAGAAATTAGATAAACTCCAAACTCACCTTTTGGAGCCTCTACAGCTGTATAAATTTCGTCTTTAGTTACTCTGTAGCCTTCAGTAAATAATTTAAAATGATGTATTAGAGCTTCCATTGATTGTTTTAGGTCCTTTTTTGGTGGAGGTGTAATTTTTCCATCCAAAGATTTAACAGGTCCTTTTTCCATTTTAGATAAACATTGTTTTATTATTGAAATACTCTCTTTCATTTCCTCAATTCTACAAAGATATCGATCGTAGCAATCACCATTTTTACCCACAGGAATTTTAAAGTCTAAAAGTTCGTAGCAATCATAAGGTTGAGATTTTCTTAAATCCCACGGAATACCAGAACCTCTAATCATGACACCAGAAAAAGAATAATCTAATGCATCTTCTTTAGTGACTATTCCAATATCTACATTTCTTTGTTTAAAAATCCTGTTATCAGTCAAAAGACTTTCAAGATCATCTACAATTTTTGGAAATGTTTCACAAAATTTTGCGATATCATCTTCTAATCCTTGAGGTAAATCTTGATGAACACCACCTGCTCTAAAATAATTTGCGTGTAATCTTGAACCTGAAGCACGTTCATAGAAAGTCATTAAAGTTTCTCTTTCCTCAAAACCCCAAAGCGATGGTGTTAACGCACCTACATCCAAAGCTTGCGTAGTAACATTTAATATGTGGCTTAAAATTCTACCAATTTCACAAAATATAACTCTTATAAATTGAGCTCTTATTGGAACATTTATGTCTAATATTTTTTCAATAGCCAATGCAAAAGCGTGTTCCTGATTCATAGGAGCAACATAATCAAGCCTATCAAAGTAAGGCACAGCTTGCATATAAGTTTTATTTTCTATAAGTTTTTCAGTTCCTCTATGAAGTAAACCGATATGAGGGTCAGCTTTTTCAACTACTTCACCATCTAACTCAAGTATAAGTCTTAATACACCATGGGCAGCAGGATGCTGAGGTCCAAAATTCAAAGTTAAATTTTTAATTTTTTTTGTCATTATTATCAGTTTGTTCTTTAATATATTTTGTACCCTCCCAAGGACTTTCGTAGTCAAAATTTCTATAATTTTGCTCAAGTTTTACGGGTTCAGAAATTACTTTTTTTTCATCTTCACTGTATCTAACTTCTGTATGACCAGTAAGTGGGAAATCTTTTCTTAAAGGATGACCTTCAAAACCATAATCAGTTAATATTCTTCTTAAATCAGGATGATCTTTAAAATTAACTCCATACATATCAAAAACTTCTCTTTCCATCCAATTTGCAGCAGGAAAAATCGAAGTTAATGAGGGCACCACCTCATTTTCATTTATCAAATAGGTCATTATTATTCTTTGATTAAATTCATGACTTAAAAATAGATAAACCATTTTAAATCTTTGAATATTTTCCGGATAATCTACTGTAGTGATGTCTATTAACTGTCTAAATTTGCAATCATTATTTGTTTTTAAGAATAATGTTACATCAATTAAATCTTCTCTTTCAATCTCAATATAAAGTTGATTGTGTTTAATTTCAGTATTTTTTATTTTAGTTGTTAATTCTGAATTAATTTTTTTTTCAAGATCTGTTAAATTTATCATTTTATCTATTAAAAGATCCTTTATTTCTAATTTTTTTTTGGAGTTGCATTATTCCATACAATAGTGCTTCAGCTGAAGGAGGGCATCCGGGCACATAAATATCAACAGGTACAATTCTATCACAACCTCTAACAACTGAATAAGAGTAATGATAATATCCACCACCATTTGCACAACTTCCCATCGAGATTACATATCTAGGTTCTGGCATTTGATCATAAACTTTTCTTAAAGCTGGAGCCATTTTATTTGTCAAAGTACCAGCAACTATCATAACGTCAGATTGTCTTGGTGATCCTCTTGGGGCAGCGCCAAATCTTTCAAGATCATACCGTGGCATTGCAGCTTGCATCATTTCCACAGCACAACATGCTAAACCAAAAGTCATCCAATGCAATGATCCGGCTCTTGACCAATTTATAAGATTATCTAATGAAGTAGTTATAAAACCATTTTTACTAAAATCTTCAGCAAGTTGTTTAAATTCTTCTGGTACTTGTTCTATCTTGTTATTCATATATTAAATTTTTTATTCTACTCCCAGTCTAAGGCGCCTTTTTTCCATTCATAAATAAATCCTATTGTAAGAATGAACAAAAAGATCATCATTGATGTAAATCCTAATATTCCTATATTTCCTAGTGAAACAGCCCAAGGGAATAAAAAAGCAATTTCTAAATCAAATATAAGAAAAAGAATAGCAACTAAATAAAATCTTACATCAAATTCCATTCGAGAGTCTTCAAACGGTTCAAAACCACATTCGTATGCTGATAATTTTTCTGGATCAGGATTTTTTGGTGAGAGAACAAAATTAACTAGTACAAAAGCACAGCTCAGCCCTAGGGCAATTATTAAAAATAAAATTATTGGAAAGTAGTCTTTTAAAAATTCTGATAACATGGAAATCTATATATCAGTTTTTATAGGTTGATGAAGGGCAGAACGGTCACATTTTAACTTTATAAACACAAAAAAAATGAAAAAAATTGCTGATTTTTAATATTTTATGAAAAAAGTGGCGGGAGTGAAGGGACTCGAACCCTCGACCTATCGCGTGACAGGCGATCGCTCTAACCAACTGAGCTACACCCCCACTTTAATCATTTTGGTGGGCAGTAAAGGACTCGAACCTTTGACCCCCTCGGTGTAAACGAGATGCTCTACCAACTGAGCTAACCGCCCCAAAATAATGGGTACTAATACATCAAGGATTGAATAATGTAAATTACTTATTATTGAATACTGGCTTGAGATTTATCATCATTTTTTGATAAATCTACTTCAACCCATTCTGTTGGTTTTAGTTCTTTAGTTAGTGCAATTTTGATCACCTGATCAGCAAACTCAACTGGTGTAATTTTAATTTCATCTAAAATTTTTTTAGGCATATCAACCAAATCTTTTTCATTTTCTTTTGGAATTATTACCTCTTTAATTCCAGCCCTATGTGCGGCCAATAATTTTTCTTTTAAGCCACCAATGGGTAATACTTGACCTGTTAAAGTTACCTCTCCTGTCATAGCTACATCTCTTCTAACTGGATTATTGGTAATTGATGAAACAATTGATGTTACCATACCTATACCTGCTGATGGACCATCTTTGGGTGTGGCTCCTTCTGGGACATGGATGTGAAAGTCTTTCTTTTCAAATAGAGGTGGAATAATTCCATACTCCAAACATTTTGATCTAACAAAAGATTTAGCAGCTTTTACTGACTCTTGCATGACATCACCTAATTTTCCCGTAATCTGCATCCTACCTTTTCCAGGCATTGTTACTGTTTCTATTTTTAAAATTTCTCCACCATATTCAGTCCAAGCTAAGCCAGTAACAACTCCCACTCTATCTTCTGATTCCAATTCACCAAAATTAAATTTAGGGATACCCAAATAGTCATGTAAATTCTTTTTATTAATTAAAACTTCTTTTTCCTCACCTGCAACAACTTTTTTTACAACTTTTCTTGCTAGTTTAGATATTTCTCTTTCTAAATTTCTTACACCTGACTCTTTCGTGTAACTTCTAATTACTTCTTGAATAATATTATCTTCAAGTTTCATTTCATTTTCTTTAACACCATTATCTTTAATTTGTTTTGGTAATAAATACTTGTCAGCTATACTAATTTTTTCATCTTCAGTATAACCAGCTAATCTAATAACTTCCATTCTATCAAGTAATGGTGGCAAAATATTTAAAGTATTTGCTGTAGTAACAAACATTACATCTGATAAATCATAGTCTACTTCCAAATAGTGATCATTGAATGTTGTATTTTGTTCTGGGTCTAATGCCTCCAATAATGCTGAAGATGGGTCACCACGATAGTCATTTCCAATTTTATCAATTTCGTCTAATAAAATTAAAGGGTTTTTGGTGCCTGCTTTTTTCATCATTTGAATAA
>LIBV01000002.1 GCA_001438335.1 Pelagibacteraceae bacterium BACL5 MAG-120820-bin39 | reverse complement strand
AATGACCCTCTTGGTCAGAGGGCCAAAAAACGAAGAGAAGTTAACCAGCGATAACAGCTAACAATAATAAAGCTACAATATTAGTAATCTTAATCATTGGGTTAACTGCGGGTCCAGCTGTATCTTTATAAGGATCTCCAACAGTGTCTCCAGTTACTGCAGCTTTATGAGCTTCGGAACCTTTACCACCGTGATTTCCATCTTCAATATATTTTTTTGCATTATCCCATGCACCACCACCAGCTGTCATAGATATTGCTACAAATAATCCTGTAATGATTACACCAAGTAACATTGCTCCTACTGAAGCTAATGCAGCTACTTGTCCACCTATTACTAGAATTACAAAATATAAAACAATTGGAGATAAAACTGGGAGCAATGAAGGAATAATCATTTCCTTAATTGCTGCAACAGTTAATAAATCAACTAATTTTGCATAATCTGGTTTTTGTTTTCCTGTCATTATTCCTGGATATTTTTTAAACTGTCTTCTAACTTCAATTACAACAGCACCACCTGCTCTACCAACCGCTTGCATTCCCATAGATCCAAAAAGATATGGAAGCATTCCACCAATTAGCAATCCAACTACAACATATGGATTTGATAAATCAAATGTTACAACAATACCTTCTAATTTAGATCCTGCTACAGTTGAGAAATATTTAATATCTTCAGTATAAGCTGCAAAAAGAACTAGAGCTCCTAAACCGGCTGAACCAATTGCGTAACCTTTTGTTACAGCTTTTGTAGTGTTTCCAACGGCATCTAAAGCATCGGTAGTTTTTCTAACTTTTTTATCTAACTTAGCCATTTCTGCAATACCGCCAGCATTATCTGTAACGGGTCCATAAGCGTCTAATGCTACTACCATTCCTGCTAACGCCAACATGGTTGTTACTGAAATAGCTATTCCATATAATCCTGCTAAATAATTTGTAATCATGATACCAGCAACAATAATTAAAGCTGGGATAGCTGTAGCTTCCATAGAGATAGCTAAACCTTGAATAACGTTTGTACCATGTCCTGTTGTAGAAGAAGCAGCCACACTTCTAACAGGTCTGAAATTTGTACCAGTATAATATTCAGTTACCCAAATTAAAAGTCCAGTTATAATCAAACCAATAATACCACACAAATATAAACTCAAACCTGTGAATGAAGTTTCATTAAAATAATAATTACTATCCATTCCAATTACGTAATCAGTAACAGGGTATAAAATTATGAGAGAGGCAATTGCTGACACGACAAATCCTTTATATAAAGCATTCATCACATTTTTGTCTTTGCCAAGTTTAACAAAATAAGTTCCTAAAATTGATGTTAAGATACAAGCACCACCTATTGTTAAAGGATAAATCATCATATTCAAATCTGAGTGAAAAAAGATTGAAGATAAAACCATAGTTGCAACAATTGTAACTGCATAAGTTTCAAATAAATCGGCAGCCATACCTGCACAATCTCCAACGTTATCACCAACATTATCTGCAATAACCGCAGGATTTCTAGGATCATCTTCTGGAATTCCAGCTTCAACTTTACCTACTAGGTCTGCACCAACGTCAGCACCTTTAGTAAAAATTCCACCACCCAATCTTGCAAAAATAGATATTAAAGAAGCACCAAACCCTAATGCTACAAGAGCATTAACAATTTCTCTTTCTTCAATATTGTATTTGAGTAAAAAATAATAATAAACTGCAATAGAAAGTAGAGCTAAACCAGCTACTAACATGCCAGTTACAGCACCTGATTTAAAAGCAACGGCTAAACCACTTGCTAAACCTTTTCTAGACGCCTCAGCAGTTCTAACATTCGCTTGAACAGAAACTAACATTCCAACATATCCAGCAATACCAGATAACGTAGCACCAATTAAATATCCAAGACCCACTAATGGGCTAAAAGCAACACTAACAATAATCAAAACTACAACACCAACAATTGCAATAGTTTTATATTGTCTAGCTAAATAAGCTTTTGCACCAATTTGAATTGCAGATGCAATTTCTTGCATTTTAGCATTTCCAGCACTTTGACTTAAAATATTTCTGCCAGTAAAGAATCCATAGACTATAGATAAAAAACCAGCGGCTATTGTATATAATAATATTGTTTCTACTGTTGTATTCATGTTTGCCTTAAGGTTGTTGGTTGTTAGTTATTTAAGCCCGGACAATACAAAAAAAGTCATAAAAGGCAATAATTAACTTTAAAATTGATGAAAATAGCCCTTTTGATTAATCCTAATTTTTCTTCCTTTTTTGACTATAATACCTGGATGTTTCCAATTCTTAGTTATCTCTCCAATTTTTGTTATCTTTATTCTAAGTTTTTTAGAGAGTGATTGTATGATTCTATATTTGCTCTTTTTGGCAGTGAATAATATTTGATAATCATCACCATTTGAGATTAAACCCTCTTTTTTCAATCTACGAGAATTAATTATGTCCATCAAATTTTTAGAAATAGGAATTTTATCAATTTCAATCTCATAAGATAGTTTTTGATTATTAATCAACTTTTCAGTATCAGAAAATAGACCATCGGAAATATCAATAGAAGTATTTGCAATTTTATTAAGTTTTGAGATTAACGTATATTGAAGATCCGGTTTATAGTATTTGTTAATAAAGTAATTAGATTGCTTTTTACTTACTGTAAATTTTCTTTGAAGTATTTTTAATCCTATATAACTATCACCTAAATTACCAGTAACATAGATATCGTCATAAAGTTTAGCTTTATTTCTAAAAACAATACTATTTGCATTACCAACTGAAGTAATAGAAAAAGTTAGTTGATTTGAATTTACAGTATCACCGCCTGATAAGAATATTTTATATTTTTTTTGTTCTTCTTTTAACGATTTAGAAATTTTAGATAAATTTAACTTTGTAAAATGTTTTTTATTGCCGCTGGCACTTATAAAATAATATTTAGGATAGACACCTTTGCAAATTAAATCTGATATTGAAGATCTTAAGATTTTTTTAATCACTAAGTCAGGTTGATTAAAATTTAAAAAATGTTTACCTTGGATATAGGCATCTACAGAAATAACTAATTTTTGAGCTTTATCAAAAAATACATCATCATTTAAATTAATTGATGAAGGATTTCTTTTAGATAAATTTGAAAAATATTTATTAATTATATCGAACTCATGCATTAGATTTTCTTAAATTTTTACCAAGATTGTCAAGGAGAGCATTTAAATATTTAGTTTGGGAGTCTTCTAAAAAAAAATTAGATGCATTAAGATATTCATTAATTATAATTTTTAATGAAACATTAGGCTTGTATAAAAACTCATAGGATGCAGACTTTAAAATAACTTGAAAAACTTTATCTAAATTCAAAAATTTAAAATCTTCTCCTAAAACTCTATTTATTTCATCATCAAGAAACTCATCTCTTTCTATTGTTCCGTTAACAACATCTTTAATAAATTTTTTAAAACGATGTTTAGGAAAATCAATAACTTCATCATTATTATAAAAGCTTCCATATAATTTTTGAATAATTATAACCCTAGGGTTATTTTTTGGACTATAAGAAGTTCTCATTATTGAGATAATACTGATATTACGGCACTAGCGGCTTCAGCGCCTTTCTTTTTTCTAGCTATAGCTTGTTTCATGTTAAGACAAGTAATTATACCGTTACCAATTGGTTTTTTAAACTCTATGCCCAAGTTCATTATAGCATTAGTTGCAGCTTGAGAAATAAAATCAAAATGAGGTGTTTCGCCTTTGATAACACAACCAAGTGCAATAAAACCATCAAATTTTTTTATATTCTTAGCTATCGTAATTGGAATTTCAAAAGCTCCAGGAACATTTATAATTTTAGTTATAAATTTTTTTGAAAGCTTTAAATTAGCACTGTTCAGCAATCCATTACTAATGTCTTTATAATAGTCAGCGACCACTATTAAAATTTTTTTTTTTAGACATTATATAATTTCTTGTTTTGTAATCTTGATATCATATCCATCTAATCCCACAACTTTCTTTGGTGATTTTGTAATTAATATCATATTTTTTATTTTTAAATCTTTAATTATTTGAGCTCCAATACCATAATTTCTAATGAGTTTATCATTTCCTTTTTTATAAAAATTTTTATTTTCATAATCTTTTAAAGTCTGAGTAACAGATTTAAGATTTGTATCTTTAATAAATACCAACACACAGTGGCTAAACTTTTTAAAATATTTAAGAGTTTTATTAAAAGAATTAGGTAATTTTTGATCAATTAAATAATTTTGTACTACATTTGATGATATAACTCTTACACGAGGGGTAATTTTTTTTGAGATATTCCCTTTAATTAAAGCAAAATGCTCTGATCCATCTATTTTATTTTCATAAATTCTTATTTTGTATTTATAACTGTTAAAAACAATTGTGGATTGTTTTTTTAATCGAATTAATTTTTCCTTTTTAAGACGATAAGAAATTAAATCTTCAATCTTGCCAATTTTTAAATTATGTTTTCTTGCAAACTCGTGTAATTCTTGTCCTTTAGACATCGTTCCATCGTCATTCATTATTTCACATATTACAGCTGAATTATTTTTCTTTGCTAATTTCGAAATATCCACTGAAGCTTCTGTGTGTCCAGCACGCACTAACACGCCACCATCTTTTGCAATGATAGGGAATACATGTCCGGGTGAAACAATTTCTGTTTTATTTGCATTAACTTTAGAGGCTATCTTAATAGTTTTAGCTCTATCTCTGGCTGAAATTCCAGTAGTAATACCTTTTCTAGCTTCTATTGAAACTGTAAATGCAGTTTTATTTCTAGATTCATTTATTGGCGACATCAAACTAAGATTTAATTTTTTTGCTTGAATACTATCCATCGCCAAACATATTAGACCCCTTCCGTATTTAGCCATAAAATTAATATTCTTTGTATTAGCAAAAGAAGAAGAGATAACTAAATCTCCTTCATTTTCTCTCTTCTCATCATCAACCAAAATAAACATTTCTCCTTTTTTGGCAGATTTAATTATTGAGTCGATTGAAGAAAATTTATTTTTTTTCATTAAAGTAGTTTCTGACATATTTAGATAATATATCTATCTCTAAATTGACTAAGTCATTTTTTTTTAAATTAGATAAATTCGTTTCATTAAAAGTGTGAGGAATAACCCAAATTTCAAAAAAATTTTTTTTAATTTTTGAAATTGTTAATGAAATCCCATTTATACATATCGATGCTTTTTCTATTAATTGTTTAGAGGTTTTCGTATCAACACTAAATTGAAATAAGTATGATTTATCAATTTTTTTAATTAATTTAACATGTCCTACTGTATCCACATGACCTTGACAGATGTGTCCTGAAATTTTCTGACCAAAAATAAGTGGCAGTTCTAAATTTAAAACGCTACCTAATTTAATATTTCTAAATTTTGATCGTAAAAGAGTTTCATTAGATAAATAAAATTCTGAAATTTTTTTTTTATATGATATCAGGGTTAAACAGACGCCATCACATGCAACGGAAATACCTAAATCTTTTGAATTAATTTTTAAAGAGGATTTAATGAATAAATTAATACCTTTGGGTCTTTTAATAATTTTTTCAACTGTTCCCTTATGATAAATTATCCCATTAAACATAACTAATTTCTTCTATATAGCTCAATTTGATCTTTATTATATCCGTTATTAACTTTTATTTTATTTTTATATATTTTTTTAAGATAAGCATAGTTTTTAAATAGTTTAGATCCAATTGATAGAGGAATGTAATTAGGACTTTGTAATAAATAAAAATTATTGAATAATTTGTCTTTAATAAAAGATTTACTAAGTTCATTTCCAGTCTCTACTAAAATATTTCTTAAACCTAAAGAATAAAGTTTCTTTAATATCCAATTTAAATCTAAAAGATTATTCTTATCTATCTTTGTTTTATAAAGTCTAATGCCTTTTTTTTTAAAAACAGATAAATTTTTATTTTGATCTTTATTAAAAAATAAAATTGTATTTTTAGAATTACTAGTTTTGAAAATATAAGATTTCTTATCAGTATTGATATTTCTATCCAAAATAATTCTAATTGGTGAAAATTTTCCTAGTCCTTTAAGTCTACAATTTAATTTTGGATTATCATTATTTAAAGTTTTTGAAGTAACTATAATTCCATCATTTTTATATCTCAAATAGTGAGTAAACTTTTCTGTTTGTTTATTCGTAATCTTTTTAACATTTGGACTGTAGAAAATATTATTTTTAGAAATTGCTATTTTTCCTGTGACGTAAGGTAATTTATTTAATCTGTTAAATTTATAAGGGTTATAAAATTCGTTAATTTGATTATTTAAATTATTTTTTTTAACAATTATTTTTTTCTTTTTTAAAATTTTTAAACTTTTAGAACGAACTTTTTTATCAATATCGTCTATTCCAAATACTACTTTTTTAATTTTTTTTTTTATAATTAAATTCGTACAAGGTGGGGTTTTTCCATAATGAACGCAAGGTTCTAATGTTACATACATTGTTGAATCTTGAACGTCTTCTGTTGCAAAATTTATTGCATTTCTTTCTGCATGAGGTCTGCCATTATATCCTGTAGAGCCAATAGAAATTATTTTGTTATTTTTAACTATAACACAACCAACTGAGGGATTTGTGCCTGTTAATCCATGTTTGGATCTAGCTAAATCTAAAGCCAGACTCATAAAAAAATTATCTGAGTTTTGAATTTTATCTTTTTTTGTAGACATCTAATTTGTCCACAAATTGAACGAAATCTTTCTCTTCTCTAAAATTTCTATATACCGATGCAAATCTAACATAA
Source organism: Pelagibacteraceae bacterium BACL5 MAG-120820-bin39 (assembly GCA_001438335.1). GTDB lineage: Bacteria > Pseudomonadota > Alphaproteobacteria > Pelagibacterales > Pelagibacteraceae > Pelagibacter. Next base: position 23,927 of record LIBV01000002.1, on the reverse strand, counting down.
GCAACTGGATCTAATTCTTTTAACCCTTCCATTACCATAGTGCCAATTGTGTTAGTTGAAATTTCACTTTGACCTAATTCCTCTAAAGATCTTGAAATTTTACTAATAAACTTTTCAGTAGTTTCAGTATCTATAGGTCTTTTCTTTAAAGCAATAAAAACTGATTTAGCTAATTTATCTCTATCAAATGCTGATTTCCTGCCATTTTTTTTAACAACCATCAATTCTCTATATTGTACTCTTTCAAATGTGGTGAATCTTGCTCCACAAACACACAATCTTCTTCTTCTTATAGCGGTGCCATCCTCTGTAGGTCGTGAATCCACCACTGAGGTTTCACCTTTTTTGCAAATTGAACAAATCATATTGTTAAGTTTTTATATATTGGAAAAGAGGAACATAAAGAAACCACTTCTTCTCTAACTTCTTTCTCAATTACACTATTATTATCAGGATTTTTTGATAATCCTTCTATTGTTTTGGTAATTAATTTCCCCACAGTTTCAAATTCTTTTAATCCAAAACCTCTAGTTGTGGCAGCTTGCGAGCCTAATCTTATACCGGATGTAATCATTGGACTTTCACTATCAAAAGGTATTCCATTTTTATTGCAAGTTATATTTGCTCTGCTCAAACTTTCTGCAGCTAAATTTCCTTTAACACCAAACGGTCTTAGATCGACTAACATCAAATGGGTATCCGTACCACCAGAGTAAATCTTAAAACCATTATTTTTTAGAGTTTCAGCTAAAATCTTAGCGTTAGCTTTTACTGATTTTATATATTCAACAAATTCTGGTTTTAATGCTTCATAAAAACCTGCCGCTTTTGCAGCAACAACGTGCATTAAAGGACCGCCTTGATAACCAGGAAATACAGCAGTATTAATTTTTTTTGATAAACTCTCATCATTCGTTAAGATAATGCCTCCCCTTGCACTTCTAAAAACTTTATGAGTTGTTGATGTTACAACGTGTGCATATTCACATGGATTTGGATAACCTTTTCCAGCAACTAAACCAGAAAAATGAGCCATATCAACCATTAGGTATGCGCCCACTTTATCAGCTATATCTCTAAATCTCTTAAAATCAATTACTCTAGAATAGGCACTACTACCAGCAATTATAAGTTTTGGTTTATGCTCTAATGCTAATTTTTCAACACTGTCATAATCAATTAATTCAGAAGTTTTATCTACATCATAACCAATTGCATTAAACCATTTGCCAGACATTGAAATCTTTAAACCATGCGTGATATGACCACCAGAATTTAAACTCATACCCAGGAATGTGTCGCCTGGATTTAATAGAGCTAAAAAAACAGCTCCATTTGCCTGAGCACCTGAGTGTGGTTGTACATTTGCATAATTACAATTAAAAAGTTTTTTTAGTCTTTCTATTGCTAGATTTTCTGCAACATCTACGTGTTCACAGCCGTTATAATATCTCTTGCCAGAATAGCCTTCCGCATATTTGTTTGTAAGAACTGATCCCTGAGCTTCTAAGACAGCTTTGGATACTATATTTTCTGAAGCTATTAGTTCTATGTGATTTTGTTGTCTAATAAGCTCATCTTTAATAGCTTTAAATAATTCAGGATCTGAATCAGATAAACTTTTTTCGAAGAAATCTTTATAGCTTGAATTTGTATAATTTGACTCTTTAGACATAACTTCTATTTATATTTTTTTTACTCTTTGTAAATGCCTTCCGCCTTCAAATTTAGTTTTAATAAAAATATCGATACATTTAAACGCTGTATTTTTATTAATTAGTCTTGATCCTAATGTAATAACATTTGCATTGTTATGCAATCTTGATAATTCAGTATTTTTTACAGAATAACAAACAGCTGCTCTAATTTTTTTATGTCTGTTAGCTGCCATAGACATTCCCATTCCTGAGCCACAAACTAAAATTCCTATATTGTCTTTTTTAATTCCTACTTTTTTACAGAGCTTATGAGCGTAATCAGGATAATTTACTGAGATTTCAGAAGAATTAGTTCCCAAATCTTCAAACTTTATTCTTTTTTTAAATTTTTGTTTAATGGCTTCTTTTAGAGAATAACCAGCGTGATCAGATGCAATAAAAAAAATTTTCAAACTAATTAAATTTATGATTTAAAACACAAGCAACAATATGAATTCTATTTTCTTCGCCACCATTAAAAAAATTATGATATTTAGTGTTGTTAGTAATCCATACTGAACCATCCGCAGGCATGTGTTTAGCAACGTTATCTATTACCATAATACAGCCAGGGTTAGTTATAATGGGTATATGAATTCTTGGCTCAGGATCTCTATGCCAACTCAAAGTTGACCTAGGCTCTTTCAACAGTATTCTAACTCTACCCAGTTTGTATTTAGATGATAAAATTTCGTAAACCTCTTTAAAATAAGTGTCTTTATAGTCATCTATAAACTCAGAATATTTTTCTTCTTCTACTGTTACATCTCTACTAACTTCTTTACCTGTTGAGTCTGGTTTGGTCCAAAAAACACCTCTAGCTTTATTTCCTTTAATAGAGTCTGGGTCTCCAGGAATTTGGGTTAAAGAAATAGCACCAAAATTGGTAACATCATTAATGGTATCAAATTTTTTTATTTTAATAACATCGTTGTAAGCTTCTTTTAACTTGACTATATCAAACTTAAACTCTGTTTTAAAAAAATCATTAAAATTTAAAGACATAATTATTTTCTAATACTCTTTTTTAATATTAATTGTATAATACTTTTGTCGCAATTTACAAATAACTTTAATAATGATTACAGGAAATTACCCAAACCTTAGATTAAGACGAAATCGTAAACAAGATTGGGCTAGAAGACTGGTACAAGAAAATACATTAAGTCCTAATGATTTCATTCTTCCTGTATTTTTAATTGATGGAAGTAATAAAAAAGAACCAATTAAATCAATGCCTGATGTGTACAGATATAGCATCAATCGATTAAGCCAAATTGTGGACAAAGCTCTAAATTCAAAAATACCAATGGTAGCGCTATTCCCAAAAACAAAAACTACACAAAAAAATGTAAATGGTGATGAAGCCCTTAGTAATAAAAACTTAGTTTGCAAAGCGATAGTGGAAATAAAGAAAAGATATAAAAATCAAATAGGTATTATGTGTGATGTTGCTTTAGATCCATATACCTCACATGGTCATGACGGATTAATTAAAAATAATGAAATTATAAATGATGAAACAATTGAAGTTTTAATTAAACAATCTCTTTTACAAGCTGAAATGGGATGTGATGTACTAGCTCCCTCAGATATGATGGATGGAAGAATTGGCAAAATTAGAAAAGCTTTAGATGGAAATAATCATAAAAACGTTCAAATACTTTCGTATGCTGCTAAATATGCTTCAAGTTTTTATGGACCGTTTAGAGATGCTGTAGGATCAAAGGGCTCACTTAAAGGAGATAAAAAAACTTATCAAATGGATTTTAGAAATAGTGACGAGGCCATTAGAGAGATCGCTTTAGATATAAAAGAAGGTGCTGATATGGTTATGGTCAAGCCTGGAATGCCTTATCTAGATATTATAAAAAGTATAAAAGATAAATTTAAGATACCAGTTTTTGCTTACCAAGTTTCTGGTGAATATAGTTTGTTATCAAATGCAATTCAAAAAAAAATAATTAGTAGGGATGCGATTTTTGAAAGTTTAATTGCATTTAAAAGAGCTGGAGCGAATGCTATTGTTAGCTATTATGCAGACAGACTCGATAAAATTATTAAATAATTACTTTAACGTACTAATAAAATAAACTCGATTAATAGGGGCACTAAGATTGTTTGGTTTTAAAACTGTTTTTTCTAGAAAATCACCAACTAACTTCAAACCTTTTAATAATGTATTATTATCAAAAACTTTAATATTTTTATCAATCAAGAAGTTAGGAACAATTTTCTTTTCAATTGATGATAATGCAGAATACTCAATTTTATCATTAACTATATTTTTTTTTACTAAATTTTCTATTTCTAAATCATAACCTAAATAGCTTAATAGATTTAATTCCCAAAAAATATATTCTTGAACCCAATTCTCATATGAGAGAATTGTAAAAAAATTCTCTAGTAATTTATAAATATTTTTATTAGCTTGAGCCTCTGCTGTTAAAATTCTAATTAAATTCATTGCAGAAGATATGCAAGATAATTTTTTATTATTATCAAAATATTTTGGTGTACATGCTTCTAAAATTTCAATTTTAAAATATCCAGTTCTATTTTCATTTTTAGAATTATAATTTATGTGTAATTTATTACCAATCTGAAGATAATTCTTAATTTTTTTTGATGTACCGCCAAAAATAATTCCAGAGATTTTTCCACGTTCCAACGTAAAAAATTCAGCAATAACTGAATTTTCGTTATATCTATTTTTTGAAATCAAATATCCAGAGTCAGACCAATTCATAATTAATCAATATGATTAAGACAAAGTTGTGCTGCATTTTGTTCAGCATCTTTTTTTGAGTTTCCATCAGCAATAAAAAATTTAGTATTTTGTAATTTTACCGCAATTTTAAAAAGCGGTTTATGTCTTGGACCAGTATTAGAAATCAATTTATAAATTGGCAATTTTTTAAATTTTTTTAGGGATAATTCTTGAAGTTTTGTTTTGGCATCAATTGGGGTGACTACACTTTCGCTGATTTTATTTTTCCATAATTCTAAAATAATTTTTTCTACAATTGTAAACCCTTTATCTAAATAAATAGCACCTATAAGAGCTTCACAACTGTCAGAAATAACTTTATCTTCAATTTTAATTTTTTTATTTTTAGGGTTAAAAGTTAAAATATATTTTTCCAGCTCAAGTTTTTTTGCAATTTCTAAACAGGTCTTTTTGTTTACTAGTGATGCAAATTTTTTATCTAAAATTCCTTCTTTTTCATCTGGATAAATTTCTAAAAGTTTTTTTGCTATGATTAATCCAAGTACCCTATCACCTAGAAATTCTATTTTTTCATTATTATCTTCAGAATTAAAACTTTTATGTGTTAATGCTTTGATTAAAAGATCAATATTTTTAAATTTGATATCAAGTTTTTTTTCAAGATTTACCAAATTAATTTTCATTAATTTATTTTTTTAAAAAATCTATTAAGGCGTACAGATTTATGCCACTTCCAAAATGAAAAAATGCTTCCAATTCTTTTATCTGATGAAAAAAAAATAAACTGGGCTTTTCCTACTAAGTTATTTTTATGAACATAGCCAACACTAGTTAAATATCGACTATCTTTTGAACAATCTCTATTGTCTCCTAAAAAAAAATAATGATCTGCTGGTACTTCAAAAATATCTGAATTTTTATAAGAGAATTCTTTTAAATAAACAGCTTTATGAATTTTATCGTTTGAAAGATTTTCTTCAAAAGTCATTATATCAATCATTCTGTCTCCACAGTAAATTTTATCAACAGTCGATATTTTAGATTTTAAAATTTCAGTATTATTTAAATACAAATTTCCTTCAATAAATTGAATTTTATCTCCAGGTAAGCCAATTAATCTTTTAATGTAGTCTGTTCGATTGTCAGCTGGTGTTTTGAAAACAACAACGTCGCCTCTTTTTGGTTCACTAAAAAGTATTCGATCAGCAATTATTGGAGGACTAAAAGGAAATGAATGTTTGCTATAACCGTAAGTATATTTAGTAACAAACAACCTATCCCCAACCAATAATGTTGGCTCCATTGATGAAGATGGAATGTAGAAAGGTTGTAATAACAAAGATCGAATTATTATAGCAATAACTAAAGCATAAAACAGTGTTTTTAAATTTTCTGAAAAAAAATTTTTATCTAATTTCATTTTTTTTGAATGATTGTGAATGCAATTGAATAATCTTTTTCATCAGAAATTGAAAGAAAGAAATTGGAGGATTTAACTTTAAATACTTCTAAAATAATTTTGTTAATTTTTTTATTATCTGAAAAGTATGGTTTTCCCAGTTTATTATTTAATATTTCTATATCTTTAAAATTTAAATTTTTTCTAAATCCAGTTCCCAACGCTTTAGCAAAAGACTCTTTAGCAGCAAATCGTTTTGCAAAATAATAAGTTTTATTTTTTTGTGTTTTTGAAATAAAAATTTCTTTACTGGTGAATATTCTTTTTATGAAAGCTTTGTTAGTGAGAGATTTTTTAATTCTTTTATTATTAACTATATCAACACCTATACCTAAAATTTTCATTAAGATTTTAAAATTTTTTTAAAATTTTTAATTATCTTGGACATTCCATCAAATACCGACTCACCAATGATAAAGTGGCCAATATTAAATTCGACAATTTCATTAATTTTTTTTAGGATTTTTGTTGTTTTATAATCTAAACCGTGTCCAGCATGAACTTCGATCCCATATGCTTTTGCAAATTGGGCACACTTTTTTATTCTATTAAATTCTTTTGAAAAATTTTTATTAGACTTTACTAAATTCGAAATTTTTCCTGTATGAATTTCAATACAATCAACATCTAATTGTTTAGAAATTTTGACATCTTTAATTGAAGGATTAATAAATAAACTTGTTCTGATATTTTTTTTTTTAAATTTGATAATAACATTTTTAAGCTTATTAAAGTTATCTTCTAAATTTAACCCTCCCTCTGTTGTAACTTCTTTTCTTTTTTCAGGAACTATACAAACATAAGTAGGTTTGATTTTAAGTGCATAATTAACAATTTTTGAATTAATAGATATTTCTAAATTAACCAATATATTTTTTAATGAGCAGATTTTTTTTGCATCTATATCTCTTATATGTCTTCTATCTTCTCGAAGATGTATGGTAACTGAGTCTGCGCCTTTGCTTATAACGTAGTTTGCAGCAAGCACAGGGTCTGGATGGCTTTCACCTCTTGCATTTCTTAAAGTTGCTATGTGATCTATATTAACACCTAGTCTTTTCACTTAATAAATCTACTTCCTGGTATTGTTATTGGTATCTTTTTTAATTCTGCAGGTAAATTGTTAGAGCTATAAGTTGGTACATCAATTTTTAAATGAGAAATTATTTTATTTTTGATTTTCAGAGTTTTTTTATCGGATCTATCGATAATTGAGGCAAAACCAACTAATTTAGCTTTAGCTTTTTTAATCAGTTTAACACATTCTAAACTTGATTTTCCTGTAGTTATTACATCTTCAATAATTAGCACGTTAACATTTTTTTTAATCGAAAAGCCTCTTCTTAAAATAAATATTCCATTAACTCTTTCACAAAAAATTGTTTCTTTTTTTAATAATTTTCCAATCTCATAACCAATAATCACCCCACCCATTGCTGGAGCTAAAATTAAATCAATTTTGGTAAAATTTTTTTTAATTTTATTTGCAAGTGATTTACAAATTTTATCTGCTTGGTTAGGAAAGCTTAAAAGTTTAGCACATTGGATGTATTTTGAAGAATGTAGTCCTGAGGAAAGCACAAAGTGCCCCTCAAGTAAGGCATTAGTTTTTCTTAAAATATTTAAGGATTTTTTGAGTGAAAGCATTACGTTTATCTTCGTGTCTAATTATCTTAAATTTTATACCCTTTTGCTTCAACTCTGCAATAAAATTAGTAAAATTTTTCAAGTTTCTAATTATTAATTGAAACTTAAAATTAATATAATCTTTCCCTTTACCAGACATTTCAACGTTAGATATATTTAATGCATGGTTACCTAATAAAGTTGTGACATTACCTAATTGGCCAGGATTGTCGGGCAAAGAAATCCACAATGTGGTATTGTATTTTTTAATTTTTTCCTCTTTTAATTCTCCTCTGTCATGCCAATATCTTCTTATAGCTGCTCTAGCTTTTCCAGTTTTAGTGATTGGAATCCAATGAAGTGAAGGAGATTGATTTTTTGAAGTAATTATATTCACAGTATCTCCATTTCGTAGAATTGATTGAAGTTCACTTTTATTACCGTTAATTTCACATCCAATTGCTGTGTTGCCAACTTTTGTATGTACAGCGTAGGCAAAATCAATTGGGGTAGCATTTTTAGGTAATTTAATTACCGAACCTTTCGGTGTAAAACAAAAGACATTTTCCTGAAACATTTGAAGTTTTGTGTATTCGTAAGAATGTTCTGGATTTTCATTTTTCTCAATAATTTCGACTAAATCTTTTAACCAATCATACTCTTTCCAACTTAAAGAATTAAATTTTTCAGAAGATTTATATTGCCAATGAGAGGCAATTCCTCTTTCAGCAAAATCATGCATTTCGGTTGTTCTGATTTGAATTTCAATTGCTTTTTTATTTGATCCAATTACAGAAGTATGAATTGATTTATATCCATTTATTTTTGGTGAAGAAATATAATCTTTAAATTTTCCAGGTATACAATTCCATTTTTTGTGAAAAATACCTAGTGTCTTATAACACTCATCAACATTATTAAGAATTATTCTAAATCCTATGATGTCGGTGATTTGTTCTAATGAAACTCTTTTTTTTTGTAATTTTCTCCATATTGAAAATGGAGTTTTTTCTCTACCGTATATTTCAGCATTAATATGATTTTCATTTAAAATTTCGCTTAATTCAAAAGATAAACTCTCAAATAAATCTTTTTTATTTTCTTTTATTTCATCCAATCTTTTATTGATAAGTTCTCGTGCTTCATTATTTAAAACTGCAAATGATAAATCTTCAAGCTCATCTCTTATTAGGTGCATGCCCATTCTATCAGCTAGTGGCGCATAAATTTCCATCGTTTCTTGAGAAATTCTTTTTCTTTTATCTTCTTTTGAGATTCCTTGAATGGTTCTCATGTTGTGAAGACGGTCAGCTAATTTCACTAACAAAACTCTTATATCTTTAGATGTTGCTAAAATTAATTTTCTAAAATTTTCTGCCTTCGAATTGGATAGAGCTGTATTCTCAAATACTGAAATTTTAGTTACACCATCAACTAAGTCAGCCACTTCCTCACCAAATTCACCTTTGATAGTTTCATAAGTTGCGTGAGTATCTTCTATTGTATCGTGTAACAATCCAGTAGTTATAGTTGCTGAGTCAAGTTTAAGGTCTGTTAGAATATTTGCGACTTCAATAGGATGAACAGAATAAGGGTCTCCAGAAGCTCTTTTTTGATTACTGTGAGCTTTGATAGCAAAATCGTATGCTTTAAGTAGTTTTTCGTGATTTAAAAATTTATTATAGATTTTAACCTTATTAATTAAATCATCTGAATTAAGCATATAAGAAACATTATAACATTAATTCAAATTTGTTTAATAGATCTAATATCTTTGATTGGTAAGGAAAAAATTAGTTTTTTTATATTTTTTTTTAAAACTGGGTGTTTCCAATTTTTATCAATCTCAAATAAAGGAAATAGAACAAAATTTCTTATATGCATTAATTTATGAGGAATCTGTATTTCTTTTTTTATAATTTTATTATCAAAATCGATTATGTCGATATCACAAATACGGGGTGAATTTTTTGGTGAGTTTTTTCTACCTAATTTGGTTTCAATTTTTTTACAAATATAAAATAATTCCAAGTAGTCTAATTTAGTTCTAATTTTAACAATTATATTGATAAATTTTGGAAATCTTGGGTTTGGCCAAGATGGGGTTTCATAATAACTTGATGAATTAATTAATTGTATATTATTTTCATAAAGATAGGATTTTGCTTTTTCTATATTCAAAAATTTATTACCTAAATTAGATCCGATACCCAGATATACTAATTTAACTTGATTTTCTGATATACCTTGCTTTATCACGATCCCAATCTCTATTTTTTTTAGTTAGCCTTTTATCAAACTTTTTCTTTCCCTTTGCGACGGCTAATTCAATTTTAGCTTTTCCTTTTTTGAAATACATTTTTGTAGGTACTAAAGTAAAACCATCTCTTTGCATCTTGCCAATTAATTTATTGATCTCTTTCTTATTTAATAAAAGTTTTCTTTCATCTGTAGGAGAATGATTTGAATAACTGGCTTGTTTATAAGCTGCAATATGAGCATTTATTAAAACTAACTCACCATTTTTTTCAACAGCATAAGAGTCTGCAATATTTACTTTACCGTCTCTAATAGATTTAATTTCAGAACCTTTTAAAACTATTCCAGCTTCTAGAAGATCTTCAAAAAAATAATTAAAACTTGCTTTTCTATTCAAGCAGATAATCTTTAAACCAGGACTGGTTTTTTTATTCATTAAATTAAATTAGCTGAAAGAAGTGCCTTTTTAACAATTTCTTTTGTACTGTCTGTTATCTTAACCAATGGTAATCGAACATCATCTTCACACAAATTTAACAGCTTAGCAGCATATTTAACTGGACTTGGATTGCTTTCAATAAATAATGAATGGTGTAAAGGTTGTAATAATGCATCTAACTTTTTTGCTTCATTTGCAGATTTATCATCTTCTGATTTTGAAAATTTTTGAAATTCTGAACAAAGTTTTGGTGCAATATTGGCTGTAACGCTTATAGCTCCAACTCCTCCTCTTTTATTAAACTCTAACGCATTATCATCATTGCCAGTAAGTTGAATAAAATCTTTTCCCATTTTTTGCAATTGTTGATCAACTCTATCAAGATTGCCAGTAGCATCCTTTACACCAACAATATTTTTTAATTCATATAATCTAGACATTGTGTCTACAGACATGTCTATTACCGATCTACCTGGAATATTATAAATTATTATTGGTATTCCGCATTTATCATTAATTGATTTATAATGTTGATAAAGACCCTCTTGTGTAGGCTTATTATAATACGGTGTAACAACTAGAGCACCATCAGCACCTGCTTTTTCAGCGTGAGTGGTTAATGATATAGCTTCTGCTGTAGAATTAGAGCCTGTTCCCGCAATAACTGGTATCTTACCATTGCTTTCTCTAATGCATAAATCGATAACTTTTTGATGTTCCTCATGACTTAAAGTTGGTGACTCACCAGTTGTGCCTGCTGGTACAAGTCCTGATGTTCCATTATCTATTTGAAAATGGATTAATTTTATATAACTTTCTTCATCTAGCCGATTATTTTTAAAAGGCGTAATTAAAGCAACATTTGATCCTTTGAACATAAATACTTATAACATACATTGTAGATTCATATAGTAAAAGATTATGTTCAAAAATTTATTGTATTTTATTGTATTAATTTCAATAATTTCTATCAATTTTACTAGCGCTAATTCTGAAGATAAAAAAATACTTCCTATTAAAAAACCAAATTTAACAGCTGAAGAAATAGAACAAAAATTATCAATTAATATTTTAAGACCCTTGGAGAAACCAAAGGAAAAAGTTGAGCCAGAAATTGAAGAAATCAAATTAGAACCGAGTGAAACAAAAATAGCCTTTATAATTCCTAAAAAAAAACCAATAATCATAGGAAAAACTGAGTCAGAAAAAGTAGAAATTTCAAAATATTATAACAAAAAAGATTTTGCTATTGCTAAAAAAGCAATTGCCGAAATGGAAAAAAGTCAATGGTCAAAAGCATTAAGCACCTCAAGTCGTGCTAAAGACAAATCTATAAATAATTTCATTCAATGGAGTTATTTGTTAACAAATGGAAACCAAGCATCATTTTTTGATTATTTAACTTTTATTGATAAAAACAATGATTATCCAAGAATTGATAGAATTAGATATTTAGCAGAACAGAAACTAGATACCAAAGAAATTTCTCCAAAAAAAATAATTAATTGGTTTGGCAATAACGAACCACTAAGTGGATTTGGAAAAATGATATTAGGAGAAAGCAATATTCTAATTGGCAATGTAGAACTTGGAAAAAAACAAATAAAAGAAGGTTGGAAAGAAGCTGATTTAAGTGCAAATCAGCTTAAATTTTTTAGATCAAAATTCAAAAAATATCTTGATGAAAAAGATTATATTAATAGAGCAGAATATTTAGCCTGGAACAATAAATATTGGGATCTAAAAAGAATATTGCCATACTTACCTAAAGATTATGAATTACTTTACAATGCTAGACAACTGTTAATGAGTAAGTCTTATGGTATTGATGAAGCCATAAAAAATGTTCCAGATAAGTTTGTTAATGATGCTGGATTAAATTATGATCGATTAAAATGGAGAAGAAAAAGAGGAAGAATAGATGCCTCTGTAGAAATTTTATTAAATGTTAAAAATACAAAAGACTATCTAGTAAGACCAGATTTATGGTGGGAAGAAAGAGAAATTATATCTAGATCTTTAATATATGATAAAAAATTTGAATTAGCATATAAAATTTCAAGTAATCACGGACTAACAGAAGGATCAGAATTTGCTGAAGCTGAATGGATGAGTGGCTGGATTGCTCTTAGTTTCTTAAAAGACCCTTTATTAGCTAAAGATCATTTCCTAAATTTTTATAAAAATGTCAGCTACCCTATTAGTACAGCGAGAGGCGCTTATTGGTTAGGAAGAGCATTTAAGACTCTTAAAGATAAAGAACAATCAAATAAATGGTTTGAGGAAGCAACTAAGTATTTAACTACCTATTATGGTCAATTAGCTTTTATAGAATTAAACCCAAAGGGTAATTTTGAATTAGAAAAAGATATGGAAGTTGATACAAAATATAAAATTAATTTTTATGATAAGGAACTTGTAAAAATTATCTATTTATTAGATGAGCTTGATAAAGATAAATATACTAAAAATATACTAAGGCATATTGCAAATGATAATGTTGCTGCAGGAAGTGAAATTTTAGCAGCAGAACTAGCAACAAATATTGGAAGGTTTGATTATGCAATTCAAATATCAAAAATAGCTTCCTATGAAAAGCGATTTCATAATAAATACAACTATCCAATTATAAGCACTCCTAAACTTATTAATGATAGAAAAATTCCCGAAAGTGCTTTCATACTATCAATCATAAGACAAGAAAGTGAATTTGATATGTCGGCTAATAGTCATGCTGGAGCAAAAGGTTTAATGCAATTAATGCCATATACTGCAAAACTGGTTTCAAAACAGGCAAAATTACCTTATTCGAAATCAAGATTAACTTCTGACCCAGAATACAATATTAATCTAGGCTCTCACTATATTGCTGGATTAATCTTAGATTATGATGGTGCGTACCCTTTTGCTGTAGCAGCTTATAATGCTGGTCCTAACAGGGTTAAATATTGGAAAAAAATTAATAAAGATCCTCAAAAAAATCAAATCAATTATGTTGATTGGATTGAGTTAATAAAATTTAGGGAAACTAGAAACTATGTTCAAAGAGTTTTAGAAAACTACAATGTCTATAGGTACATACTCGAAAAAAAACCTATTCCAATGAAGAACTTTTTTAGAGATAATCCTTTATATTAAAAGGTGGCGGAAGAGGAGGGATTCGAACCCTCGGTACAAGTTTCCTCGCACGGTCATTTAGCAAACGACTGGTTTCAGCCTCTCACCCACTCTTCCACAATTTTATTAGTATTGATTGTATTGAATATTGAATATTAATAAAGTAATTATTCAGAAATTTATGAAAAATAAATACTCAATTTTTTCTCTTATTAAAAATGCATTTTCGTACCATGAAAATTGGGAGAAAGCATGGAAAGATCCAACTCCAAAAAAAGAATATGATGCAGTAATAGTTGGTGGTGGTGGTCACGGATTAGCTACAGCTTATTATTTAGCAAAAAAACATGGCATGACTAATATTGCAGTTGTTGAAAAAGGTTGGATTGGTGGTGGTAATACTGGGAGAAATACTACTATAATTAGATCAAACTATTTGTGGGATGCAAGTGCTGGATTATATGATCATGCTTTAAAAATTTGGGAAGGATTATCTCAAGAGCTAAACTATAATGTAATGTTTAGTCAAAGAGGTGTTATGAATCTTGCTCACAATTTACAAGATGTTAGAGATTTAAAAAGAAGAACTCACGCAAATAGATTAAATGGTATTGATGCAGTCTATTTAAGCACTGAAGAAGTTAAAAAATTCTGTCCGATCATAAATACTTCACCGAATATTAGATATCCAGTTTTAGGTGGAACATTACAAAGAAGAGCTGGAACAGCTCGTCATGATGCTGTTGCTTGGGGTTATGCTCGTGGTGCAGATGCAATGGGTGTGGATATAATTCAAAATTGTGAAGTAAAAGGTATTAAAAGAATTGGAGATAATGTTGAAGGAATAGAAACTACAAAAGGTTTTATTAAAACAAAAAAAATTGGAGTGGTTGCTGCAGGACACTCAAGTGTCATAGCTAATATGGCAGGTATTCGATTGCCATTGGAAAGTAAACCTCTACAAGCTTTAGTATCTGAACCTGTGAAACCAATCATAGATACTGTTGTAATGTCAAATGCAGTTCATGCTTATGTCAGTCAATCAGATAAGGGTGAATTGGTAATTGGTGCTGGAACAGATGATTATGTTTCATACTCTCAAAAAGGAAGCCATGATATTGTTGAGGGAACTTTAAATGCAATTTTAGAATTATATCCAATTTTTAGTCGTATGAAAATGCTTCGTCAGTGGGGAGGTATTGTAGATATTTGTCCAGATGCTAGTCCAATAATTAGTAAAACCTCTATTAAAGGTTTATATTTCAATTGTGGTTGGGGCACTGGAGGATTTAAAGCTACACCTGGGTCGGGAGATTTATTTGCTCATACAATCGCCAATGATGAACCTCATAAACTTAATGCTGCATTTAATATTAATCGATTTGTAAGTGGTGACCTTGTGGATGAACACGGTGCTGCAGCTGTAGCACATTAATGTTTATAATTAACTGTCCGTATTGTGGTGAAAGAGAGCAAAGCGAATTTAAAGCTGGTGGTGAAGCTCACATAGTAAGACCTAAACAACCTACTGAATTAAGTGATGATGAGTGGGCAGAATATTTATTTATGAGAAAAAATATTAAAGGTGTTCAATTTGAAAGATGGAATCATGCTCATGGATGCAGAAAATGGTTTAACATGATTAGGGATACATCTAATGATGAAATAAAAGCAGTTTACAAAATGGGTGAAAAACCCCCCACTATTTAAAATGTCTAAAAATTTAAGAGTAAAAACTAGTAAATTTATCGATGAAACCACTCGTGTTTCTTTTAAATTTAATAGTAAAAATTATTATGGTTATAAAGGTGACACTCTTGCTTCAGCTTTAATAGCAAATGGTATTCATTTAGTTGGGAGAAGTTTTAAATATCATCGTCCACGAGGTATTATGACCGCAGGTTCTGAGGAACCCAATGCAATTGTTCAGCTAAATAATAATAGTGCTCTATCAGAACCTAATGTAAGAGCGACAGAAGTTGAAATTTATGATGGTTTAGAGGCTTCAAGTCAAAATTGCTGGCCTAGTGTAAACTTTGATATTGGTGGGATAAACAACTTTTTGTCTCCTCTTTTACCTGCGGGTTTCTATTACAAAACTTTTATGTGGCCAGCTAGTTTCTGGGAGAAATATGAATATTTTATTCGAAAATCAGCTGGACTTGGAAAATCACCAGCTGCACCTGATCCAGATATCTATGACCATAAATATATTCATTGTGATGTTTTGGTAATTGGAGGAGGAATCTCGGGAATTATGGCTGCTAAAACTGCAGCTCAAAATGGTTTGAATACTTTATTAGTTGAAGAAAAACCTAACTTGGGTGGTACTACAATTTATCAAAATTCAGAACAGCATAAAATAAATAATCAAACTTCATCAATTTGGCTTGAAAAAGAAATTGCTAATTTAGAAAGTCTAGATAACTTAGAAATTAAAACAAGAACAAGTGTTGCTGCATTTCATGGATATAATTTTTTACTTGCAAGAGAAAATCTAACTGACCATTTACCAATAAAAGATAGAACAAATAAAGTTAGACAACGACTTTTAAAAATTAGGGCTAAAAAAGTAATTACAGCAACGGGTTCTTTGGAAAGACCATTGGTTTTTAATAATAATGATCGTCCAGGTATATTATTATCTTCAGCAATTAAAAAATATATAGATTTTTATGGAGTTTCTTGTGGTGAGGACAATGTATTATTTACTAATAATGATAGTGCTTATGAAACTGCATTGTCTTTATTCAAAAAGGGCATCAGAGTAAAAGCTATTGTTGACATTAGAGAACAACCATCATCTAAAATTATTGAAGAAGTAGAGTCTAACGGTATTAAAATTTATAAAGAATATACTGTTGTAAATACTGAGGGATATAAAAAAATTAACAAGATATCCATTATGCAACTTTCAAAAGACGGTCAATCAGTAATTGGTTCTAAAATTGATTTAGACTGTGATTGTTTGGGTTTATCTGGTGGCTGGACTCCTGCTGTGCATTTATTTACACAATCAGGTGGAAAACTTAGATTTAGAGATGAAGATCAAGTGTTCATCCCAAATCATTACCCATCAAAACAAATTAGTATCGGCTCTTGCAATGGTGATTTTGAATTAGATGAAATTTTAAATCTTGTCCCTACTCAACTAAAAAACTTTTTAGAAATTGAAAAAACAGAATATGAAAATCTATCAATAGAAATTTCAAAAAATTTATCAAAAAGAAATATTTGGCTTCTTCCATCGGATAAAGTTTTGGGCAAAACAAAACCTTTTGTTGATTATCAAAATGATGCAACAGCAAAAGATATTAAATTAGCTCTTAGGGAAGGTTTTAGATCAATCGAACATGTAAAAAGATATACAACTACCGGTATGGGAACAGACCAAGGTAAACTTGGAAATATGCATGCCCTAGGTATTATTGCTGAAACAGCTGGCGTTAAAATGGGTGAGCTTGGTACAACAACATTCAGACCCCCTTACACTCCTTTATCTTTTGGCACTATTGTTGGAAGAAACGTCGGAGAATACTTCGACATTTTTAGAAAAACAACCATACATGAATGGCATGTAAAAAATAATGCAGAATTTGAGAACGTCGGTCAGTGGAAGAGAGCATGGTATTATCCCAAAACTACCGAAGATATGCATCAAGCAGTTCAAAGAGAGAGTAAAGCTGCAAGAGAAAGTGCGGGTATACTTGATGCCTCAACTTTGGGTAAAATAGATATTCAAGGAACAGATGCTTCAGAATTTTTAAATAGAGTTTACACTAATACCTGGTCAAAACTTGGAATAGGTAAATGTCGATATGGATTGATGCTTCATGAAGATGGTATGGTTTATGACGATGGTGTAACTACTCGCCTCGATGAAAATCATTACATTATGACAACTACAACTGGTGGAGCAGCAAATGTAATGAGTAAACTAGAGGATTATCTACAAACTGAATGGCCTGAATTAGATGTTTATTTAACTTCAGTTACTGATCATTTTGCAACTATCAGTGTTTGTGGTCCTAACAGTAAAAAAATAGTATCAAAAGTTATTCCAGATTTAGATTTATCCGATGAAAACTTTCCGCATATGTCATTTAAAAATGCCAAAATTGATAAAGTTAAATGTAGAGTAATGAGAATAAGTTTTACTGGTGAACATAGTTACGAAATTAACATACAAGCAAGTTTTGGAAAATCTGTTTGGGAAAAATGTATGGAAGCAGGTAAAGAATTTAATATCACTCCATATGGAACTGAAACCATGCATCTTCTAAGAGCTGAAAAAGGATTTATAATAGTTGGTCAAGATACTGATGCCACCATGACCCCCATTGATCTTCAAATGGATTGGATAGTTAGTAAAAAGAAATATGACTTTATTGGTAAAAGATCTCTATATCGATCCGATACAATAAGAGAAGATAGAAAACAATTAGTTGGATTATTAACTGATGATCCGAAAATAGTTTTAGAAGAAGGAGCACAAATTGTAGAGGATACCAACCTAAAACCTATTGAAATGTTAGGTCACGTAACTTCAAGCTACTACAGTCCAAACCTAAATAAATCCATAGCACTGGCTGTGGTGAGGGGTGGAAAAAATATGATGGGTAAAAAATTATTTATACCAATGGAAAATAAAACAATTAGTGTGACTGTTGCAGATCCAGTATTTTTAGATAAGGAGAATAAGAGATTAAATGCTTAATTATAATCAAGCGTTAAAAGAAACTAAAACATATTCTGGTTTAGAAATGAGTGAGACAAAACCAGTAATGAAATTAATTCTAAGAGGAAAAACCAGAGAATTTTTATCAGCTGTTGGAAAATCTTTGAATTTATTACTGCCTACAGAACCAAATACCTCTACGACTAGTCAAGATTTAACAGCTTTATGGTTAAGCCCCGATGAATGGATGATTTACTCGAACGATTTAAATTCTACAGACTCAAATACATATGAAATTGAGGAAAAATTAACTCAAAATATTTCTAAATCTAATTTTGGTGCAGTCGTAGATGTTACTGATCAATTTGTCATGATTAATCTAAAAGGTCCTAAGATTTATGATTTATTTCAAACTGGCTCTCCATTTGACTTTAAACAATTCAAAAATAAAAAAGGCTCTGTAACGCAAACAATTTTAGCTAAAATCGATGTAATAGTTAACAATAAAAATAACGAAAATGTAAACTTATTTGTAAGAAGATCATTTTCAGAACATTTGTTTTCCTGGATGAATGATAGTGCGTCAAGATTATAGTAATAATTAACACTCAAATCAGGTAAGTTTAGTCATGAAAAAAATAATTTTAGTGGTGCTATTTGCACTTTTACCCTTCTCATTAAACGCAGAGTCAAAATTAAATCAAATACTTTCATCAGGTGAGTTAAAAGTTGGAACAACAGGTGATTGGGACCCAATGACCATGAAAGATCCAGCGACAAATAAATATAAAGGTTTTGATATAGATGTAATGAATGAACTAGCTAATGATATGGGTGTTAAAATTACTTTTATTCCTACAGAATGGAAAACTATTGTTTCAGGAATTACTTCTGGAAGGTATGATATTTCAACTAGTGTTACCAAAACAGCTAAAAGAGCTTTAGTTGCAGGATTTACAAATTCATACTACAAATATGGTACTGTTCCACTAGTTCTTAAGAAAAATTTGAATAAATATTCTACTTGGGAATCCTTAAACAATGAAAATGTTACAATAGCTACTACGTTAGGAACTTCACAAGAAGCAAAAGCTAAAGAATTTTTTCCAAAATCAAAATTAAAATCTGTTGAAGCTCCTGCAAGAGACTTTCAAGAAGTTTTATCTGGTAGAGCTGATGGTCATATTACAAGTTCAACAGAAGCAAATAAACTTATAATTACATACCCTCAATTAGCAATAATTCCAGATGGTGGAAAAAATCCAGCTGTACTTGCAATGATGGTAGATCAAAATGACCAAGTCTGGATGAATTATGTTAATCAGTGGATTGAGATTAAGAAAGCTTCTGGTTTTTTTGATGATCTATTAGCTAAATACAATCTAAAAAGCTTATAATCAGTTAGATATTTTTTTTTAATTCTTTATAAATTTAAAAGTGAAAAACATATTTTTTTTACTTTTATTCTTATTAGTTACTGGTTGTGGTAATCAAGAATTGGGGTGGTTCATACTTTCTCCTAATAACGTTAATGGATTAACTAATCTAAAATTTTTATTAAGTGGTTTAACTACTACTATTTTTATTTCTGTTATATCGATAATTATTTCAATGATCTTAGGTATGGTGGTTGCTTTACCTTCATTGTCTAAAAATAAATTTTTAACTTATTTTAATATTGGCTATGTCGAAATAGTTAGGGCTATACCATTATTAGTATTGATCTTATGGGTTTATTATGGCCTTCCAATTATGACTGGCATAAGTTTTAGTCCATTTGTATCTGGAATTATTGCCTTATCCATAAGTGAAAGTGCATTTCAAGCTGAGATATTTAGAGCAGGTATAAACTCAATTAAAAAAGCCCAGTGGGAGGCAGGAAGTTCGTTAGGATTAAATTTTTTTAATAAATTAAGATTTGTAATTTTGCCACAAGCGATTAAAAATATTTTACCCGCTATTGGTAATCAATTTGTTTATGTTCTAAAAATGTCTTCTCTAGTATCGATTATTGGTATTGGCGATCTTACGCGTAAAGCAAATGAACTTGTGGTAACAACTTATAGACCTTTGGAGATCTATACTTTTTTAATATTTGAATATTTAGTTTTGATATTAATAGTTTCTTATTTTGTTAGAAAATTTGAAAAAAAACTTAAAGATAAGTAATTATAAAAAATCTTTTTTTACAACTTCAAGCAATTCATCCATCTTATTACGGATTTCCTGATCATTTGAAATATTTTTATTATCAAAATCAGCTTTGACTTTACGAAAAACATCATCGTCACCAGCCTCAACAAAATCAGACTTTATTACATCTTCAATGTATTTTTGCTTGTCTTCAATATTCAGCTTAGTCGCTGCCCATTCTCCTAAAAGCTTATTTCTTCTGGCAAATATTTTAAATCTAACCTCTTCATCTCTTGCAAATTTATTTTCAAAACTTTTTTTTCTATCTTCAAATGAACTCATAAAATAATACTATATAAAACTTATTTATATTCAAGGATTAAAAAACTAATTTTTTTTTCTGAAATCCCAAGGAAAATCAAATTTCATTGCCCACATACCTAAATTATTTTTTTGAGCATATTCTTCATCTTCAATAAATTTTTTTGAATACTTCCTGTAAGCAAAAGCATAGCCATTTCTTACTAAATAACTTGATAAACTTTTATTATTAACAAAACATTCAGCCAATATTCTATTATACTGGTCTATACCCTCTTTAATGCAATTTGGTATATTGTTTGCAATTTTTTTAATAAGTAACTCTTTTGAAATTTTACCACAATTAACAACATTATTATTTAATAAACAGGTTTGATTTAATTCTGGAGCATCTATACCTGAGAATCTAATTTTATCTTTATTAATATGTATGGTGTCTCCATCGACAATTTTTATTTCTAATGCTTTTAATGGAAAAATGAGTGAAAAAAAAATTATAAAAAATTTAATAACTAAATAGTGGTTTTTTTTGTTTGAAGACATTATCTAAGAAATATCCAATAAATATGATAACTACAATTGCTATGAACCAATTTGTAGCCATGATTGTGTAAAAAATATCATTATAACTACCACCTTTAATATTTATCACATACCACAAACTTAAAAATGGCAAAGCTGTTAATCTTATTATGCTTAAATATAGACTATAAATAGGTTTTTTAACGGCTTGAAAGACAGCTGTTGTAATAAAAAAAACTGGGTAAATGGGCCCAATTAAAGCTGCTATTTTTAAATAAATTGCTCCATGTTCAATAGCAATAAGATTTTCTGTAAAAAGAGAGACAAAAGTTTCTGCAAATATAAACATAATTATTCCAGCTATAGCCATAAATGATGAGCCAAAAATTAATGCTTTTGTGTAAAGTTCTCTTATACGATTATAATTTTTAGCTCCAAAATTTTGTCCACCGATTGATAGTACAGCTGTATTTAATCCTATAACAGGAAGTAAAAAAACTTGTTCAATTCTTAAAGCTGCACCATATCCAGCTATAGCCAAATCACCAAATTTACCGATAAAATATAAAATATTAAAAATTCCAACCCCAATAAACAGCATGCTAAAAATTATAGGTAAAGATTGATTTAGTAGATCTTTAAGAAAACTAAATTTTGGAATAAAACATCTTAGATAAATATATTTTTTCAATTTGCATGAATTAACTTTATATATCAAATAAAGAGTTCCGATTGATTGTGCAATCACTGTAGCTATAGCTAGTCCAGCAATTCCAAATCCAGGAACTATTCCGTATCCCCAAATAAATAACGGATTTAAAAAAATATTTAAAAAGAAACTAAAAATTAATACATTTCGATAACTTTTTGTATCACCTTGTGCATTTAAAGTTCCATTTAAAGAAATTTGTATCATTACAATAAAAGTTCCATAAAAAATGATGTCCAAGTATTCTCTTGTTAAAAGTATACTTTCCATATTTGACCCCATTAAGCTCAGAAGATAATTTGATAAATTTAAACCAAATAAGGTTACAATAATTGAAATAATGATTGCAAAAATAACTGACTGAGCAACAAATAAAGAAGCCTTCCTTATATTTTTTTCACCAATTAAATTTCCTATTGCTGCATTTGTTGCAGCACCTATTCCAACACCAACTGCTATAATTACAAAATAAATTGGGAATGATTTAGCTATAGCAGCTATAGCGTCAGCTGAAATTTTTCCAGCAAACCATGTATCTACTAGATTATAAAATGTTTGAAATAATGATCCTGTACTAGCTGGTATTGTAACTTTTCTTAATAATGTCCAAATTGGATCTTTTGTAAGTTGAATATTTTTTGACAAATTAAACCTTTAGCTAAATTCTTTTTTAAAGATATGTTCTTTACCTAACTCTTTAGCACGATTTATCTGATTTTGCCTCATTCTAAAACGACTCTTTTGAATTTCTGATAATCTGTCAAAGCAATTAGGGCAAGATACACCCTCTTCATATTTTTTTGATTTTTTATCTTTAATTGATATTGGACTTCGACAGCCACTACACATTGAATAAGTGCCTATTTTTAAGCCATGTTTTAAGCTTATACGGTTGTCAAAAACAAAACATTCACCTTTCCAGAGACTATCTTTCTCATCAACTTTTTTTAAATAATTTAAAATTCCACCTTTAAGTTGGTAAACATTTTTGAAACCTTTTTTTTCTAAATATACAGAAGCTTTTTCACATCGAATACCACCAGTGCAAAACATGGCAATCGGTTTAGCTTTATCTAATTTATTTAAAAACTTTGGAAAATCTCTAAAATTAGCAACATCTGGATTAATTGATCTTTTAAAAGTACCCACTCTATATTCAAATGGTTTTCTCGAATCTAATACAAAAGTATTTTTATCCTTTATTAATTTGTTCCATTTATTGGGCTCCACATGGCTATCTTTTTTTTGCATTTTTTTATTTAAAAGAAGGTTCATAGGCACAACTTCTTTTTTAATTTTTATTTTGAGCTTATGAAAAGGTTGAAAAATACTTTTTGAATTATTTTTACTATCAAATTCTTTAAATTTAAAAATTTTGTTAATTTTATTTATTGCAAATTTAATATCAACAGGTTTTGCAGTAATAGTTCCATTTAAACCTTCGTTTGAAATAATAATTGTACCTCTTATACTCTTTTCTTTTAAAATATTTTGCAAAATATCTTTATTTTTCTTAAGAGATATTAATTTTATAAATTTATAAAAACCAAAGACTTCAAACATTACAACTTCCTACAAATGGTCATACCATCTCCTAGTGGAATAATAATTTTTTCTACTCGTTTGTCTCTAGATACATGATCATTAAATTCTCTTATATTGATTGTAAATTTATTATTATTATTTTCATCTACAACTTCACCATGCCATAAAACATTATCTATAATTATTAAACCATCAGTAGTTATAAGATTAATAGCTTCTTCATAATATTTTTTATAATTCATTTTATCAGCATCAATAAAAATTAAGTCAAATTTTTTACCTCTAATTTCCTGTAAACTTTCTAAAGCAGGTTTAATCATGGTATTTATTTTATGATCTTGTTTTGCTTTTTTAAAAAACCTAATTGCAGTTTTTGTGGTCTCTTCATTTTTATCTAAAGCTAGAATTGTACCATCCTCTGCTAATGCTAATGACATTGAAAGAGTGCTTAATCCAGTAAATGTTCCTATTTCTAAAATTTTTTTGATTTTTAAAGTTTTTACTAGTAAGTGCAGAAATTGGCTTTGAGAAATAGCAATTTGCATTCTTTTTAGTTCACCCAAAGATTTATTATATTCGATTATTTCTTTTTGAACTGGGTGTAAACTCAATCCATTGTTTAGTATGTATTCTTGAATTTTATCTGAAATTTTAAGGTCTGAGCCCATTTATTCTTGGAGTTTTTTCTTAA
>LIBV01000001.1 GCA_001438335.1 Pelagibacteraceae bacterium BACL5 MAG-120820-bin39 | reverse complement strand
ATGTATCCTGATGGTTATGTAAAAATTCAGGATAGATCAAAAGATATTATCATCTCAGGCGGAGAAAATATTTCATCTATAGAAATTGAAAATACGTTAGCTAAACACCCTTCAGTTTCAATCTCAGCTGTTGTTGCTAAACCAGATGAAAAATGGGGAGAAGTTCCTTGTGCTTTTATCGAAACAGTTCAAGGAAAAACTGTTACAGAAAAAGAATTGATTGAATTTTGTAGAGAGACATTAGCTGGCTTTAAAGTTCCAAAAAAAATTGAATTTTGTGAATTGCCTAAGACCTCAACAGGAAAAATTCAAAAGTTTGAATTAAGAAAGAAAGCTAAGGAATTGGCTTGATTTTCAAAGTTAACAATCAAAAAGTTTATGCATCTGATGCTGGTAAAGGCATTGATCTTAAAAAAGAAACTGTAGTTCTGTTACATGGTAGCGGTCTATCTCATGTAGTTTGGTCACTTACTGAGCAGTATTTATCTAATCAAAACTTTAATGTCCTTTCTTTAGATTTGCCAGGCCATGGAAACTCTGAGGGAAAAAGTTTAACCTCTATTGAGGGTATTGCAGATTGGCTTGAGACAGTATTTAAAGAATTAAATTTAGAAAAATTAAATTTAGTAGGCCACTCCCAAGGATGTTTAGAGATTCTTGAATATTCTTCTAGATACCCAAACAGAATAAATAAATTAATCTTTGTGGGTGGATCTTACAAAATGCCTGTAAATCAAGATCTAATTGATCTTGCTGAGAGTGGAAATTCAGATTCTGTAAAATTAATGATGAAATGGGGATATAAAGATTCAAATAAATTTATTGGAGGCAACCCAGTCCAAAGAATAATAAATTCTTCGAGAGATATTAGTGAAATTTTAGCAGTTGATTTAAAAGCATGTAATAATTATTCAAATGGAAAAATATCTGCAGCTAAAATTAGCTGCCCAACTCTTTTTATTTTTGGTGAATTAGACAAGATGGTTAATCTAGAAAAAGGTAAAAAATTTTCAAATGAAGTAAAAAACTCTATTACTCATATCATTGCAGAATGTGGACACATGATAATGATTGAAAAAGCATTTGAAATGCGAGAAAAGATACTAGAATTTTTAAAAAAATGACAACTTTTTCAATTGCAAAATCAAGAAGAGTGAGAAGTACACCATATACTTCAAGAATAGAAAAACAGGGTGTAACCGCTTATACAGTTTATAATCACATGTTGCTTCCAGCTGCCTTTGGTTCTCTAGAGGATTCTTATCATCACTTAAAAGAACATGTGCAAATCTGGGATGTTGCTGGTGAAAGACAAGTAGAAATTACAGGAAAGGACTCAGCAAAGCTAGTTCAGCTTATGACTTGTAGAGATTTGTCTAAATCGAAAGATGGAAGATGTTATTATTGTCCAATAATAGATGATCAGGCAGGTTTAATTAATGATCCGGTAGTTTTAAGAATTAACCAAAATAAATGGTGGATATCAATTGCGGATTCAGATGTAATTTTATTTGCAAAAGGCTTAGCCATTGGAAATAAATTTGATGTTTTAATTAAAGAACCTAATGTTGACATTATAGCAGTTCAAGGACCTAAATCATTTAAGTTAATGGAAAAAATATTTGGAGTTGAAATAACAAAATTAAAATTTTTTGGTTTTGATTATTTTGATTTTAAAGGAGTAAAACATTTAATTGCTCAATCCGGATGGTCAAAACAAGGAGGTTATGAAATTTATGTTGAAAATACTAAATCAGGTTTAGAGTTGTATGATCATTTGTTTGATCTTGGAAAAGAGTTTAATGTTAAACCTGGTTGTCCAAATTTGATTGAGAGAATTGAAAGTGCCCTATTATCATACGGTAATGATATGGATAATAATGATAATCCTTATGAATGTGGTTTTGATAAATTTATAAACTTAGACTCTGATGTAGTTTTTTTAGGAAAAGAAAAATTAAAACAAATTAAAAAAGATGGGATTAAAAAAAAATTAATGGGTGTTCAGCTTGATATTAAAAGTTTGAGTTTAACATCCTCATTAGATATAAAAAATGATAAGGACGAAATCATTGGGGAATTACGCTCTGCTTGTTATTCACCTTATTTTGATAAAGTTATTGGTATTGCTATGATGAAAAAACCTTTTTGGGATGTTTCTTTACCAGTAAAAATTGAAGTAAATTCGAACATTTGTACTGGAAACATTTGCGATTTACCTTTCATCTAGTATAAAGCACAACATAATCATGAATATTGCAATTGTAGGAGCTACTGGAAATGTTGGCAGAAAAATTTTAGAAGTTCTTGAAAAAAAAGAACTTAAATTTGATAACCTGTACCTTCTTGCCTCCTCTAAAAGTGCTGGAACTAAAATCTTATTTTCAGGAAAAGAACATATTGTATCTAATCTTGAGACTTTTGATTTTTCTAAAGTAAAAATAACTTTTTTTGCAGCAGGTGGAAAAATTTCTGAAAAATTTGCAGAAAAAGCCGCAAAACACTCTTTAGTTATTGATAACTCAAGTCATTACCGAATGGATCCTGATGTGCCACTTATAGTGCCTCAAGTAAATTCTCATCATTTAAAAGGTATTAAAAAAAATATTATTGCTAATCCAAATTGTTCTACAGCTCAATTAGTATTGGTTTTAAAGCCACTTCATGATTTATTAAAAATTAAAAGAGTAGTTGTATCAACTTACCAGTCAGTTTCGGGTGGAGGCAAAGCCCCAATGGACGAGCTTATTGAACAAACTAAATTATTTTTAGAAAATAAAAAAATTTCTTCAAAAAATTTCACTAAACAAATTGCTTTTAATATTATTCCTCACATCGATGTTTTTGCTGAGGCCGGATATACTAAAGAAGAACTTAAAATGACTAATGAAACAAAAAAAATTCTTGATCCAAATATTGAATTAACTGCGACTTGTGTAAGAATTCCAGTTTTAGTATCCCATTCAGAATCGGTAAATATCGAATTTGAAAAATCATTTACTCTTGATCAAATTAAAAACTCTCTATCTAAAGCAGAAGGTTGTAAAGTAATTGATGAAAGACAAAATGGTGGTTACTCAACGCCTTTAGAAGCGACAGGAAAAGAAGAAACTTTTATTTCAAGAATTAGAGAAGATAAAACCGTTCAAAATGGATTAAACTTATGGATAGTTTCTGATAATCTTCTAAGAGGTGCTGCTTTAAATGCAGTAGAGATTGCTGAAACATTGATTAATAATGATTTTTATGGAAAATAAAAATCCTTTATCACCCCATATTCAAATTTATAAATGGCATGTGTCGTCACTTGTTTCAATAACTCATAGAATTACAGGTATTATAAATATTTTAGCTGTTACCCTTATCTGTATTTGGGTTTCTTTTTTATTTTTAGGAGAAAATAATTATTTGATAATAGAAAAATTTTTAAATTCTTTTTTAGGAAAATTTTTGATCCTAGGTTTTACTTGGTCTTTTAGTTTTCAAATATTAAGTGAAATTAGACATTTAATTATGGACTTAGGATTTGGATTTGAATTAAAAACAACCAAAATAACTGGCAGTATTGTAATCGTAGGATCGGTGATTTTAACTGTTATATTTTATTGGTTAGGGAGAAATATTATTTAATGAATATAGCTACAAGAAAATGGATTTTTTTAAAAATAGCATCAGTTATTTTATTACCATTGATGCTTTGGTTTATAGTAAATCTTATATCTATTTATGATCGAAGTTATTTAGAGGTTGTAGGTTTTTTTTCTAATCAGTTATTCAAATTTTTATTTAGTTTTTTTGTAGTGTTTTCTTATTTTTTTTCAGCTTTAAGTATAAGTGAGGTATTTGAGGATTATATCACTGATCATAAACTCAAAAATGTCGCAAACAGCCTATCATTTATATCTGCTATATTAATCCCAATAATTACAATAATATTTTTATTTAAATTAAGCATATGAGTTCTTATAAAATAATTGATCATGAATATGATGTGGTTGTACTTGGAGCTGGTGGTTCTGGTTTAAGAGCTGCTGTTGGTCTAAGTGAGGCTGGTCTAAAAACTGCATGTATTTCAAAAGTATTTCCTACAAGAAGTCACACTTCAGCTGCACAAGGTGGAATTTCTGCAGCATTGGGAAATATGGGCGAAGATGATTGGCGTTGGCACATGTATGACACTGTTAAAGGTGCTGATTGGTTAGGTGATCAAGATAGTATTGAGTATCTCTGTAAAGAAGCTCCTAAAGCTGTAGTCGAGTTAGAAAAATACGGAGTTCCTTTCAGTCGAACTGATGATGGTAAAATTTATCAAAGACCATTTGGAGGCATGACTAAAAATTATGGAAATGGAATAGTTCAAAGAACTTGTGCAGCAGCAGATAGAACTGGTCATGCAATTCTTCATACTCTTTATGGTCAAGCTTTAAAACATAATACAGAATTTTTTATTGAGTACTTTGCTTTAGATTTATTGATGAAAGATGGTGAGTGCAAAGGATTAATAGCGTGGAACCTTAACGATGGAACTATTCATAGATTTAGAGCACACATAGTAATCATTGCTACAGGTGGATATGGTAAAGCATACTATTCTGCTACTTCTGCCCATACATGTACAGGAGATGGAAACGCAATGGTTTTGAGAGCTGGCCTACCATTACAGGATATGGAATTTGTTCAATTTCATCCAACAGGTATTTATGGACATGGCACATTGATTACAGAAGGAGCAAGAGGAGAAGGTGGATATCTAACCAATTCTAAAGGTGAAAGATTTATGGAACGATACGCACCTAAAGCAAAAGATTTAGCTTCAAGAGATATTGTTAGTCGCTCTATGTCAATTGAAATTAATGAAGGTAGAGGTGTTGGAAAAGAAAAAGATCATATTTTTTTAAACTTAAGTCATTTAGATAAAGATATAATTGAGAGCAGACTACCCGGTATAACTGATGCCGCAAGATTGTTTGCAAATGTTGATATAACTAAAGAACCAATTCCTGTAGTGCCAACGGTTCATTATAATATGGGTGGAATTCCAACAAATTATAAGGCTGAAGTATTAACCGTAAACGGTTCAGATAAAGTTGTTCCAGGATTAATGGCTATAGGAGAAGCAGCTTGTGTATCTGTTCATGGAGCAAATAGATTAGGATCTAACTCATTAATAGATTTAGTTGTATTTGGTAGAGCAGCAGCAAAGAGAGCCGCAGAAATCATTAAGCCAGGAATGTCACATGAAGAAATAGGAAATTCTGAAACTGAAAAATGTTTGGATAGATTTGATAAATTGAGAAATGCTAATGGAGATAATGCAACATCAGAACTAAGATTATCAATGCAAAAAACAATGCAATCCAAATGCGCAGTTTTTAGAACTGAAAAAACATTAAAAGAAGGTGTGGAAGAAATAAGAAAAACTTACGATGGAATGGGTTCCATTTCAGTTCAAGACAGATCTTTAATATTTAATACTGACTTAGTTGAAACACTAGAGTTTGATAATTTAATAAGACAAGCCCTAGTAACAGTTGACTCTGCTTATAATAGAAAAGAAAGTAGAGGAGCACATGCCAGAGAAGACTTTCCAAAAAGAAATGATGAGAAATTTATGCAACATACATTAGCATGGTGCGATGGAAAAAATACTAAGATTAATTATAGACCAGTAACAAAATCTACATTAACTAATGATGTTCAATATTTTCCACCTCAGGAAAGAGTTTATTAATGGTTCAGATTAATTTACCTGAAAATTCTAAAGTTCAAAAAGGAAAATTTTTCAAAGATAAGACTGGTTCCAAAAATTTAAAGACAGTTAATGTTTATAGATGGGATCCCTCATCAGGTGAAAATCCAAGATTGGATAGTTATGAAGTTGAGATGGATAATTGTTCAACAAAAGTCTTAGATATTTTAAATAAAATTAAAAATGAGATTGATCCGACTTTAGCATACAGAAGATCATGTGCTCATGGAGTTTGTGGATCCTGTGCAATGAACATGGGAGGCAAAAATGGATTAGCCTGTACTACACCTCACTCAGAAATTAAAGGAGAACTAAATATTTATCCATTACCTCATTTAAAAGTTAAAAGAGATTTAATTGGAGATTTAGACGGATTATATAAACAATATCAATCAATTGAACCGTGGTTAAAAACTAGTTCCAAAAATGAAACTAATGAAATTAGACAATCTAAAGAAGATAGAGCAAAACTTGATGGTGCTTATGAGTGCATAATGTGTGCGTGTTGCTCTACTTCATGTCCAAGTTATTGGTGGAATGGAGATAAATACTTAGGTCCAGCAGTTTTGCTTCAAGCGTATAGATGGATTATGGATAGTAGAGATGAAGAAAGAGAAGCTAGATTAAAAAAAGTTGGAGATGAATTAAAACTTTACCGATGTCATACCATTCTTAACTGCACAAGTGCGTGTCCAAAAGGATTAAACCCTGCTAAAGCAATTGCAGAAATAAAAAAAATGTTAGCTACAGCTAATATTTAAACATTAGACTAATAGGATATTTTGATTTAAAAGTTCATATTCATGAAAATTATTGAGCATTTCGTAGGTGGAAAAACAATTTCTGGTACGTCTAATAGAAAAGGCAATGTATTTAACCCAGCTACTGGCGAACAAGAGTCCGAAGTAAGACTTGCTTCAAAATCTGATTTAGATCAAGCAGTTGCAGTTGCTAAAAAAGCATTTGAAACTTGGTCTTTAAAACCTGCTCTTCAAAGAGCAAGAGTGATGTTCAAATTCAAAGAATTGATAGAAAAAAATTCAGATGAATTAACAAAGTTAATTGTTTCAGAACACGGCAAAGTATATGAAGATGCCAAAGGTTCTCTAACTAGAGGTTTAGAAGTTGTCGAGTTTGCCTGTGGTATACCGCATTTACTGAAAGGTGAATTTTCAGAAAATGTTGGAACTAATGTAGATAGCTGGTCAATCAGACAGCCTTTGGGTGTTGTTGCTGGAATTACACCATTTAACTTTCCAGCGATGGTTCCAATGTGGATGTTTCCAATTGCAATTGCCTGTGGAAATACTTTTATTTTAAAACCTTCTGAAAAAGATCCGTCTTGCCCGATAAGATTAGCTGAACTTTTAAAAGAAGCTGGGCTACCAGATGGAGTTTTTAATGTAGTTAATGGAGATAAAGAGTCAGTAGATGCAATTTTAACCAACCCAGATATTAAAGCTGTAAGCTTTGTGGGATCTACTCCCATTGCAAAATATATTTATGAAAATTCAGCTAAAAATGAAAAAAGAGTTCAAGCATTGGGTGGTGCTAAAAATCATTTAGTAGTAATGCCAGACTGTGATTTAGATGGTGCAGTAAACGGTTTAATGGGTGCCGCATATGGTTCGGCTGGAGAAAGATGTATGGCACAATCTGTTGCGGTAGCAGTGGGTGATATTGGAGATGAATTAGTTTCAAGATTATCTAAAAAAGCTGAGGCATTAAAAGTAGGTCCAGGAATGGATATGACATCTGAAATGGGTCCATTAGTTACTAAAGAGCATCTTGAAAAAGTAAAAAGTTATGTTGATCTAGGAGTTAAAGAGGGTGCAAAACTTGTAGTTGACGGAAGAAATTTAAAATTACAAGGCTATGAAAACGGTTTTTATATCGGCGGATGTTTATTTGATCACGTTAATAAAGATATGAGAATTTATAAAGAAGAAATTTTTGGACCAGTTTTATCAGTAGTTCGAGTTAAAACTTTTGAAGATGCGGCTAAACTAATTAATGACCATGAATATGGCAATGGAGTAAGCATCTACACAAGAGATGGAGATGCAGGAAGAACATTTGCTAGCAAAATCCAAGTAGGAATGGTTGGAATTAATGTTCCTATTCCAGTGCCTATGGCATTTCATAGTTTTGGTGGATGGAAGAGATCATTATTTGGAGATAGTGCAATGCATGGCATGGAAGGAATTAAATTTTATACAAAATTAAAAACAGTTACATCAAGATGGCCTTCAGGAATTCGCTCAAATGCAGAATTTGTGATGCCAACGATGAAATAAAAGGTAAATCATGAAGAAAATATCGTTAATAGGAGCTGGACAAATTGGTGGTACTTTAGCTCACTTAATCGGAATAAAAGAATTAGTTGATGAAGTTGTATTGTTTGATGTAGCAAGTGGAGTTGCAAAAGGAAAAGCATTAGACATTGCACAATCATCGTCTGTTGATGGATTTAATGTTAAATTTAGTGGAACTGATGACTATAAAGACATTAAAGACTCAGATGTAATTATAATTACAGCAGGCGTTCCTAGAAAACCTGGGATGAGTAGAGATGATTTATTGGGAATAAATCTAAAAATTATTAAACAAGTTGCAGAAGGTGTTAAACAGAATGCACCCAACGCTTTTGTTATATGTATTACTAACCCTCTAGATGTGATGGTAATGGCATTTCAAAAATATTCTGGACTACCGACAAACAAAGTAGTCGGAATGGCAGGTATACTTGATAGCTCAAGATTTAAATTATTTTTGTCTTTAGAATTTAATGTTCCAGTTAGAGAAATTGAAGCAATGGTAATGGGTGGTCATGGAGATACAATGGTGCCACTACCTAGATTTACTAAAGTTTCAGGCAAGCCTCTAATGGAAATAGTTAAAGAAGGAAAAATTTCTCCTGAAAGATTAGAGAGCATAAATCAAAGAACTCGTGATGGAGGAGCAGAAATAGTTAAATATTTGGAAAAAGGTTCTGCATTTTACGCACCAGCTGCATCAGGTGTTGAAATGGCTAAAGCCTATTTAAATGATGAAAAAAAAATGGTTCCATGTGCAGCTTTCATGAATGGTGAGTATGGGGTTAACAATATCTATGCGGGTGTTCCAATAATTATTGGCAAGGAAGGTGTTGAAAAAATTGAAATTATTAATTTAGATGAAAAAGAGAAATCAGAATTTATGAATTCAGTAGATGCTGTTAAAAAATTATGGGAAGCAGCATCAGCGATTGATCCGGATTTAGCTAAGTAATAATGAACATCCACGAACATCAGGCTAAAGCAATTTTAAAAAAATATGGTGCTGTCGTCCCAGACGGTATTTTTTCTACTTCTGTTGATGATTTAGTCAAAAAATCAAAGTCCTTAATAACCGATAAGTATGTTTTAAAGGCACAAATCCATGCTGGAGGTAGAGGTAAAGCTGGTGGTGTTAAGATACTTAATACAATTGAGGAGCTAGAGGTATCTGCAAAAGAATTATTGGGAAAAAAATTAATAACACATCAAACTGGCCCAGAAGGAAGAGAAGTCAAAAGATTGTATGTTGAAGTTTCATCAAATATTGAAAAAGAATTTTATTTATCCTGTTTAGTAGATAGAGCAAGTTCTAAAATTGCATTTATTTCTAGTGATCAAGGCGGAATGGATATCGAAGAGGTAGCTGCAAAAACACCTGATAAAATAATTACCACTAAGGTTGATTTTAAAGATGAAATTAGTAAAGAGGATTGTAATAAAATAATTAATATTTTTTCTTTAAATGGATCAGCTAAAATTGAAGCGATTAATTTGATTAAATCAATTTACAAGATGTTTATAAGTACAGATGCTAACATGGTTGAGATAAATCCATTAATTCTTACTAAAGAAGAAAAAATTATTTGCCTTGATGCGAAAGTAAATTTTGATGACAATGCATTATTTAGACATCCTGAAATATTAGAATTAAGAGATTTAAACGAAGAAGATCCTGCAGAAATTGAAGCTAGCAAATACGACTTAGCATATATTAAGTTAGATGGAAGTATTGGTTGTATGGTTAATGGTGCTGGATTAGCCATGGCTACTATGGATATTATTAAACTTTATGGTGAAGAACCTGCTAATTTTTTAGATGTTGGAGGTGGAGCTTCTAAAGAAAAAGTCTCCGCAGCATTTAAAATAATTTTATCAGATAAAAATGTAAAAGGAATTTTAATAAATATTTTTGGAGGCATTATGCGTTGTGATGTTCTTGCTCAGGGAGTAGTAGATGCAGCTAAAGAAATAAATATTAATGTTCCATTAGTAGTAAGACTGGCAGGTACAAATTTTAAAGAGGGAAAAGAAATATTAGATAACTCAGGATTAAAATTGATTTCTGCCGAAAATTTAGATGATGCGGCTAAAAAAATTGTTGGAGCAATAAAATAAATGTCTGTGCTTGTTAATAAAAATACAAAAGTTATTTGTCAGGGTTTTACCGGAGCCCATGGAACATTTCATTCTGAGCAAGCTATTAAATATGGAACAAATTTAGTTGGAGGTGTTACCCCTAAAAAAGGTGGCCAAAAACATTTAGAAAGACCAGTTTTTAATACAGTTGCAGAAGCAAAAAATGAGGTTGGAGCAGATGCAACCATGATTTATGTGCCAGCAAAATTTGCAGCAGCAGCTATAATTGAAGCAATCGATGCTTCAATAGATTTAATTGTGTGCATTACCGAGGGTATTCCAATTCAAGATATGCTTAAAGTTAAACAAAAACTTATAAATTCAAAAAGTCGATTAATAGGTCCAAATTGCCCAGGTATAATTACTCCTGATGAATGCAAAATTGGAATTATGCCTGGAAGCATTCATAAAAGAGGGTCTGTAGGTATTGTGTCTAGATCTGGGACTTTAACTTATGAAGCAGTTGCTCAAACTACAGAAAATGGATTAGGTCAATCAACCTGTATAGGAATTGGAGGTGATCCAATTAATGGAACAAACTTTATCGATTGTTTAGATTTATTTTTAAATGATCCAGAAACTGAATCTATTCTTATGATTGGAGAGATTGGAGGAACTGCTGAAGAGGAATCTGCAGAATTTGTTAAAAATCATAAGATTAAAAAACCAATGGTTGGATTTATAGCGGGTATTACCGCTCCTCCAGGAAGAAGAATGGGGCATGCAGGCGCTATAATTTCAGGTGGCAAAGGTGGTGCAGAAGATAAAATAAAAAAAATGGAAGAGTGTGGAATTACTATTGCAAAATCACCATCAATAATAGGAAAAACACTTTTTGATAAATTGTCTAATTGAAAATTGGTGATCCAGCATTATAATTCTAAAAATAAATGTCTTTAAATAAGAATCTAGAATTCGAAAAAACCTCATTTTTAAATAAATCGAATAGTGCATTTATTGAAGAAATGTATGTTCGATACATTAATAAAGATCCAGAGCTACCTAAAAGCTGGAAAGAATATTTTGATGATTTGGGTGAAGAAATAGAAGTTATAGCAAATGAAATTAAAGGTCCATCATGGAACCCATTAAAAAAAATTAAAATAAAAGATATTTCTGAGGATACCCAGGAACCAACTAACGGTCATTTAGAAAAAAACAATGGAGCCTTGTTAGGCTCTGACGAAATTATTAAAAGTAACTCAGATTCTATAAGAGCAGTTGCCCTAATCAGGGCCTATAGACAAAGAGGACATCTTTTAGCAAAGCTAGATCCTCTAGGTATGATGAAAACAGAGTATTTAGATGAACTACATCCTGAACATTATGGGTTTAAAAGTAGCGATTATAAAAAAGAAATTTATTTAGATGGGGTCATAAATAAAAAAAAATCAAATGTAAGAGAAATATTAGATTTTCTAAATAAAGTTTATTGTGGTCCGGTTGGTTATGAATATATGCATATTACAAATCCTGAGGAGAGAAAGTGGCTTAGAGATAGGATAGAACTAGACAAAAATGCTCTTGAATTTACCGAAATTGGTAAAGAAGGAATTTTAAATAAATTGATTCAAGCAGAAGGTTTTGAAAAATTTTTACATACCAAATATGTTGGCACAAAGCGTTTTGGTCTAGATGGTGGTGAAAGTTTAATTCCAGCACTTGAACAAATTATTAAAATTGGCGGCCAATCAAATGTTTTAGAAGTTAAAATTGGCATGTCTCATAGAGGCCGATTAAACGTTTTGGCAAATGTTTTACAAAAGTCTTATAAAAGAATATTCAATGAATTTACTGGAGATATTCATTCACCAACAAAAGATGGAGCGGGAGATGTTAAATATCATCTTGGAGCATCTTCAGATAGGGAATTTGATGGAAATTCAGTGCATGTCAGTTTGACAGATAATCCATCGCACTTAGAGGCGGTAAATCCAGTTGTTCTGGGTCAAACAAGAGCTAAGCAATATTTCCACAAAGACAAACAAAGAAATAAAGTAATACCTATTTTAATACACGGGGACGCAGCTTTTGCAGGTCAAGGAATTGTTGCTGAATGTTTTGCAATGTCAGGTTTACCTGGGCATAATACTGGTGGAACAATCCATATAATAGTTAATAATCAAATTGGTTTTACTACTAGTCCTAGGTTTGCTAGATCTTCTCCTTATCCTTCAGATGTGGCTAAAATGGTTGAAGCGCCTATATTTCATGTAAATGGTGATGATCCTGAAGCTGTGGTTTATGCAACAAGAATTGCTACAGAATTTAGACTTAAATTTAATAGAGATGTAGTTATTGATTTAATTTGTTACAGAA
Source organism: Pelagibacteraceae bacterium BACL5 MAG-120820-bin39 (assembly GCA_001438335.1). GTDB lineage: Bacteria > Pseudomonadota > Alphaproteobacteria > Pelagibacterales > Pelagibacteraceae > Pelagibacter. The sequence goes on along the minus strand of LIBV01000001.1, from coordinate 26,558 downwards.
GATTTGGTCATAATGAGGGAGACGAACCTTCATTTACACAGCCATTGATGTACAAAAAAATAAGATCACATCCAACAGTAACCAACTTGTATGGCAAAAAGTTAATTGAACAAAAATTATTTAATGAAAAATCATTAAAAGAAAAAATAGATAAATTTAAAGATTTATTACATGATCAATTTAAAAATGCAAAAGATTATAAACCTAAAATAGAATGGTTTGAGGGTACTTGGTCAAGATACAAACCAGAAAAAGGAAAAGACAAACGAGGAATAAGTGGTGTTGATGAAAAAGTTTTAAAAGAGATTTCAAATAAAATCAATGTTATCCCTGCTGATGTTAGTGCTCATAAGACAATAATTAAAATTTTTGAATCTAGAAAAAAATCTATAGATGAAGGTAAAAATATTGATTGGGCAACTGCTGAGGCTTTAGCTTTTGGTTCTTTAGTGGAACAAGGTTTTCCAGTAAGATTAGTGGGCCAGGACTCTGGAAGAGGTACTTTTAGTCAAAGACACTCAGTATTAAGAAATCAACTAAATAATAAAAGATACGTTCCTCTAAATAATATTTCAAAAAGTCAAAAACAATTTGAAATTGTTGACAGTTTTTTATCAGAGTTAGCAGTATTAGGATTTGAATATGGTTATAGCTTGGTAGAACCCAACACACTTACATTGTGGGAGGCGCAATTTGGAGATTTTGCTAATAGTGCACAGGTCATTATCGATCAATTTATTTCATCAGGAGAAAGGAAGTGGTCAAGAGCATCTGGACTAGTAATGTTATTACCTCATGGCTATGAAGGTCAAGGCCCAGAACATTCTTCAGCGCGACTTGAAAGATTTCTTCAACTTTGTTCTAATGATAATATGCAAGTATTAAATTGCACAACACCTGCAAATTATTTTCATGCCCTTAGAAGACAGATGAATAGAGATTTTAGAAAACCATTAGTAATTATGACACCAAAATCTTTATTAAGAAACAAATATTGTGTATCAAATTTGGTTGATTTTAATAAAAAGAATTCTTTCCATAGAGTTATGTGGGATCATGCTATCGATCCTGCTTATAATGGTTTTATTAAACTCAAACCAAGTTCAAAAATTAGAAAAGTTATTATGTGTTCGGGCAAAGTTTATTTTGATTTATTAGAAGCAAGAGAAAAACTTAAAGTAGATGATGTTGTTTTATTTAGGATTGAACAACTTTATCCATTTCCAGCAAAAAGTTTAGTGAAAGAAATAAAACCATATGCAAAATCTGCCAAGTTTTATTGGTGTCAGGAAGAACCTAAGAATATGGGTGCTTGGTTCTCTGTAAGAGACTATATCCAATGGACATTAGATAATATTAAGGCTAATAATAAAGAAATTTCTTATATTGGAAGAAGCCCAGATGCATCCCCAGCAACAGGTTATGCGAAAAGGCATATTTCTCAGCAACAAGAAATTATTAAAAAAGTTTTTGAATAATTATTATGAGTGAAAAAATAGTAGTTCCAGTCTTAGGTGAAAGCATATCAGAAGCAACTGTTGCTAAATGGCTTAAAAAAGAAGGTGATTCTGTTGAAGCAGATGAGCCAATTGTAGAATTAGAAACAGATAAAGTTAATCTAGAGGTTCCATCTCCTATAACAGGTACTCTTACAGAGATTAATTCTAAAGATGGATCTGTTGTGGAAGTTGGTGCGCTGCTAGGCTCTGTTAGTGAAAAAGGTAGTGCGGTAGATAAAATTAAAGAAATTAAAAAAATAAGCACACAACCTAAAGAAAATAATGTAATTCCCTTAGAAGTTTCTAAAAAACAACCAAAAGTTTTTGAAGAAAAACAAGACAACGAAGATTCAGAAGAGTCCCCACTTATTCTTACAAATGAGATTAAAGAAGTGGCACCACAGATAGAGACAATAAGCAATAAAACTTTATCACCAGCAGTAAGAAAAATAGTTGTTGAAAATAAAATTGATGTTCAAGCTGTTAAGGGTACCGGTAAAGATGGTAGAATTTTAAAAGGAGACCTAATCAGCTTAATGGGCGCTAATCCTCAACCTTCAGAAAGAAAAGTTCAGTATGGTCAAGAGGAAAGAATAAAAATGACTAGGTTAAGACAAACAATTGCAAAAAGATTAAAACAAGCGCAAGAAAATGCAGCTTTATTGACTACATTTAATGAGGTTGACATGTCAAGCATAATGGAAATGAGAAAAGAAAATCAAGAGGATTTTCAAAACAGATATGGAATCAAATTAGGTTTTATGTCTTTTTTTGTAAAAGCTTGTGTATTGGCTTTAAAGGCTTTTCCAGCAGTAAATGCTGAAATAGATGGTGACGAAATAATATATAAAAATTATTATAATATAAGTTTTGCAGTTGGTACGGATAAAGGTTTGGTTGTACCAGTATTAAGAAATACCGATGAACTATCGTTTGCAGATATAGAAAAAAATATCAAAGAAATTTCAGAAAAAGCAAGAGATGGTAAACTTACAATTGAGGATCTTCAAGGTGGAACATTCACCATTAGCAATGGAGGTGTTTATGGATCAATGCTTTCAACACCAATATTAAATCTTCCACAATCAGGAGTATTGGGAATGCATAATATTGTTGAAAGACCAGTTGCAATTGATGGAGAAGTAAAAATTAGACCAATAATGTATTTAGCACTTTCATATGATCACAGAATAATCGATGGAAAAGAGTCTGTTTCATTTCTAAAAATGATTAAAGAAAATTTAGAAGACCCTAGAAGGTTATTTTTAGGTATTTAATGTCAGAAAAATTTCAAGCTGTAGTAATTGGTGGTGGACCTGGTGGTTATGTTTGTGCAATTAGATTAGCTCAATTAGGATTTAAAACAGCATGTGTTGACTCAAGAGGTGCTTTGGGTGGCACCTGTTTAAATGTGGGGTGTATACCATCTAAAAGTCTATTAAATTTATCAGAAGAATTTCATAAAGTTCAAAATTTATCCAGCAAAGGAATTGAAGTTGGAGAAGTTAAGCTAAATCTTGAAAAAATGATGAAAAGTAAGGATAAAGCAGTCACTGTGTTGACTAAGGGTGTAGAATTTCTTTTGAAAAAAAATAAAGTTTCATATTTTAAAGGTACTGGAAGTTTTAAAAATAATAATGAAATATCAATCTTAGATGAAAAGGGTACCGAGACTCTAATTCACTCAGAAAAAACAATAATTGCAACTGGATCAGTTTCTGTTTCCTTACCAGGAATTGAAATTGATGAAAAAATAATAGTATCTTCAACAGGTGCTCTTAAATTAGATAGAGTACCCACAAAAATGGTTGTAGTTGGTGGAGGATATATAGGATTAGAGATGGGATCAGTATGGTCTAGGTTAGGTGCTGAAGTACATGTTGTTGAATTTTTAGATCACATTACCCCTGGCATGGATAAAGAAATATCTATTGAATTTATGAAAATTTTAAAAAAACAGGGAATACACTTTCACATGCAGAATAAAGTTGAATCTATCGCTAAGAGTAATTCAGGTGCAACTGTAATTACTATTGATAAAGATGGAAACAAAAATGAATTTGATTGTGATGTAGTTTTAATTTCAGTGGGTAGAAAACCAAATACACAAGGTTTAAATTTGGAGACAATTGGTGTTCAACTTGATGATAAAAAAAGAGTTAAAGTAGATCATGCCTATAAAACAAATGTGCAAGATATTTATGCTATAGGTGATGTAATAGCTGGACCCATGTTAGCTCATAAAGCTGAAGACGAAGGTATTGCGGTTGCAGAAAATATTGCAGGTCAATCAGGTCACGTAAATTATGATACTATTCCTGGAGTAGTTTATACAACGCCCGAAGTAGCTTCTATTGGCAAAACTGAAGAACAACTCAAAGAGTCAAATATCGAATATAAAATTGGAAAATTTTCATTTATGGCTAATTCAAGGGCGAAAGCAATTGATGATGCAGAAGGGTTTGTAAAAATATTAGCAGACAAAAATACTGACAAGGTTCTAGGAGCACACATTATTGGACCACATGCTGGAGAATTAATTGCAGAAATTGGAGTTGCTATGGAATTTGGTGCAAGTTCAGAAGATATTGCGAGAACATGTCATGCACACCCAACTTTCTCAGAAGCAGTTAAAGAGGCAGCATTATCAGTTGATAAAAGAGCAATACACTCTTAATTTTTTCTCTTAATATAAAAAGATGAAAGTTCCGATTCTTTTACCCAACATTTTTAATCATCCTTTTACATATGAGTCAGATCAAGCTTTAGAGACTGGAGACTATGTATTAGTTCCTTTTGGTAAATCTAAAATTACAGGAGTGGTTTGGGATGATTTTGAGAAAAAAAATAATAAAAACTTTAAAATTAAAAAAATTATTAAAAAATTAGAGGTCCCAAGATTAAAAAAAAGTACTATTAAATTTTTAAACTGGTTCTCAGAGTATAATATTATTCCTAAAGGTATGGCTTTAAAACTTATGTTGTTGAGTGGCAATGCTATTGAGAAACTTTCAAATTCAGATCTTCAAAAATTTGAATTTATAAAAAAAAATAATTCCTTTGAACTTTCTGAAGAACAAAAAAATTCATTAAAAAAAATGAATGAAATTAATGAAAAATTTAGAGTTCACGTTCTTCAGGGCACCACTGGTTCTGGAAAGACAATGGTATATTTTGAGGCTTTAAAAGATAGAATTATAAAGGGATTTCAAGGATTAATCTTGTTACCGGAAATTGGTTTAACAGGCCAATTTGAAAGTAAGTTCATTGAATTTTTTGGTTTTCAACCAGCAGTTTGGCACTCTGGAATTACAAAAAAAAACAAAGAAATTATTTGGAGTGGAATTGTTAATGGAGAAATAAAAGTAGTTATTGGTGCTAGATCATCTTTATTCCTACCTTTTAAAAATTTAGGATTAATTATTGTTGATGAAGAACACGATCAATCCTACAAACAAGATGAGGGTGTTACTTACAATGCAAGAGATATGGCTATTTCAAGAGCATCATTTGAAAATATACCAATAAATTTAATTACAGCCGTACCATCAATCGAAACTTTTGAAAATATTAAAAAAGGAAAATATTCATCTTCTAAAATTGAAAAGCGATTTAAAAATGCATCTTTACCTGAGTATGAAATAATAAATTTAAACAAAACAAAATTAGATAAACAATCATGGCTTTCAAAAGAAATAATAGAAAAAGTAAAATTTCATTTAAATAGAAAGGATCAAATATTATTTTTTTTAAATCGAAGAGGGTTTTCCCCACATGTTTTGTGTAACAAATGTTTTAACAGTTATACGTGTCCAAATTGTTCGATTAATCTAGTTTATCATAAAAATAAAAATAATTTATTATGTCACTATTGTGGTTTCAAAGGATCATTAAATAGAGATTGTGTTAAAGATGGAAAATGTGAAAATATCTTTAGTGGTCCTGGAGTAGAAAGAATTTCAGAGGAAGTAAAAAAAAATTTTCCAAATAAAAAAATTGAAATTTTTTCAAGTGATACAATGAATAAAAAAGACTCTTCTATAAAACTTGAAAAAATAATTAATAATGAAATTCAAATTTTAATTGGAACCCAATTAATATCAAAAGGTTTTCATTTTCCAAATCTTAACTGCATTGTTGTTGTTGATATTGATTTAACTTCACAGGGTCATGACTTAAGAGGTGCAGAAAAAAATCTACAACTCTACCATCAATTATCTGGTAGAGCAGGAAGAACCGGAAAACCTGCTGTAGTATATTTTCAAACATATAGCAACAACCCTAAAATGATCCTTGATATCACAAATAAAAATCCTGAAATTTTTTTAGAAAAAGAATTAGAGTTGAGAAAGATGAACAAACTTCCACCTTTTCAAAGATTTATATCTTTAATCTTAACGGGAGAAAATGAGGATAAATTAGAAAAGGAAGCATTTAAATTTAAAGATTTTTTACAAGGAAAAATAATTGGAAAAATTCTGGGACCTGTAAGTGCCCCAATTTTTAGATTAAAAAAAAAATATAGGGTACGATTTTTAATAAGGGGTCCAAAATCAATGAACATGCAGAACTCAGTCGCAAATATTGTCCCAAATTATAAATTTCCCAGTGGAATAAAACTGTCGGTTGATGTTGACCCAATAAACTTCAATTAATCCTTAAAAAAAAGGATTTTTTAACTAATGTGCTACTTGAAGACATTAGGGTCATATGTTAATTAAACCGTGTTTTTAAATTAATCTTCATTAATTTTAGAGGTAATAAGTTGAGTAAAAATAAAGGATTTTCTAACACATCAGCTAATAGATACTCTTTAGCGCTTTATGAGCTTGCGTCTGAAGGTAACTTAATCAGTCAAATTGAAGATCAGGCAATTGCTATAATAAATCTAATAAAATCAAGTAATGATTTTAAAAATTTTATCAAAGATCCAACCTCAAATAAAAATGATTTAATTACGGTAATATCAAAATTATCAGAACAAAATAAATTAGAAAATTTATTTAAGAATTTTTTAAACTTCTTGATTACAAAGAGAAGATTTTTTTTCGTGGAACAGATATTAAAAAGTTTTGTAGAAATTTGTTCTAAAAAAAGAGGAGAACTTAAAGCTGAATTAAAGTCAGCCAAAGAACTTTCAAGTCAAGAAATTCAAAATATTACAAATGAGCTTACTCAAAATTTTAGTTCTAAAATAAAATTAAACTACAAACATGATAAGAGTTTAATTGGAGGTTTGATCGTACAAGTAGGTAGTACAATGGTTGATACTTCCATTAAAAATAAATTACAACAAATCCAAAATAGAATGATAGAGGCATAAATGGAAATAAACCCTTCAGAAGTAACAAAGATATTAAAAGAGCAAATTAAGAATTTCGGTGATAAAGCAGAAGTCACAGAAGTAGGACAAGTTTTATCTGTTGGAGATGGTATCGCAAGGATTTATGGACTTGATAATGTTCAGGCTGGAGAAATGGTTGAATTTGCAGACGGATCAAAAGGAATGGCTCTAAACTTAGAGAGCGAGAATGTAGGTGTTGTAATTTTTGGAGATGACAGAAATATCAAAGAAGGAGATGTTGTAAAAAGAACTGGAAACATCGTTGATACTCCAGTCGGAAAAGAGTTATTAGGTAGAGTGGTTGATGGATTAGGAAATCCAATAGATGGTAAAGGAGCATTAGATAAAGGTATTAAAAAAAGTCGAGTAGAGGTAAAAGCTCCAGGTATTATTCCAAGACAATCAGTTAGCGAACCTATGCAAACAGGATTAAAATCAATTGACAGTCTTGTCCCAATTGGAAGAGGTCAAAGGGAATTAATTATTGGAGATAGACAAACTGGAAAAACAGCAGTTGCGATTGATGCAATAATTAACCAAAAAAAAATAAATGAATCTGGTGATGAGAAACAAAAGCTTTATTGTATTTACGTTGCTATTGGACAAAAACGATCAACAGTAAGACAAATTCAAAAAACTTTAGAAGAAGCTGGGGCTATGGAATACACTACTATTGTAGCTGCAACAGCTTCTGACTCAGCTCCTTTGCAATTTTTAGCTCCTTATACTGGATGCACAATGGGAGAATATTTTAGAGATAATGGTATGCATGCTCTGATAATTTATGATGATTTGTCAAAACAAGCTGTAGCTTATAGACAAATGTCGCTACTTTTAAGAAGACCTCCAGGAAGAGAAGCCTATCCAGGAGATGTATTTTATCTTCATAGCAGATTACTTGAAAGAGCAGCTAAATTGAGTGATGAGCATGGTGGCGGTTCTTTAACAGCACTTCCGATTATTGAAACTCAAGGGGGTGACGTTTCGGCATTTATTCCAACTAACGTAATCTCAATTACAGATGGTCAGATTTTTTTAGAAACACAACTTTTTAACCAAGGTATTAGACCAGCAATTAACGTTGGATTATCAGTATCAAGGGTTGGATCAGCCGCTCAAACAAAAGCGATGAAAAAAGTTTCAGGATCTATGAAATTAGAGTTAGCCCAATATAGAGAGATGGCTGCTTTTGCACAGTTTGGATCTGATTTAGATGCTTCAACGCAACAATTATTAAACAGAGGTTCAAAATTAACTGAGCTTTTAAAACAAAAACAATATTCACCTTTGACTGTAGCTGAACAAGTTATTTCAGTATTTTGTGGGGTTAAAGGCTACCTAGATAATGTTGAGCTGAAAGATATTGCAGAGTTTGAAAGAAAAATTATAGATAAGTGTAAATCTGAAAAACCTGAAATTTTAAGCTCTATTTTAAGTACTGGAAAATTAGAGGAAGATACAGAAAAAATGTTAATTGAAGTAATTACTCAACTTAAACAAAATTTCAAATCTTAAATAAAGTATGGCAAGTTTAGACGACCTAAAAAAAAGAATAGCCAGCGTTAAATCTACGCAAAAAATTACAAAGGCTATGAAAATGGTTGCAGCAGCAAAATTGAGAAAAGCTCAAGAAAGTGCTGAAAGGGGAAGACCTTATTCTGAAAAAATGAATAATGTTATTCTAAACTTATCAAATGGTATTTCTGATAAAGAAAATGCTCCAAAGCTATTATCTGGTACAGGAAAAGATAAAGTTCATCTTTGTGTTGTAATGACATCAGACAGAGGTTTATGTGGAGGCTTTAATTCAAACATAATTAAAAAAGCTAAATTATTTTTTAGTAAATTAGCTAAAGAGGGTAAAGAGTTAAAAATTATTACAGTAGGCTCAAAAGGAAATGACCAGTTAAAAAGAATTTATGGTAAACAAATTATTGAAAAGTTATCATTTAAGAATTCAAAAAATGTAAATTATGTTGATGCTGAAAAAGTAAGTAAAATAATAATAGATAAATTTGAAAAAGAAGAGTTTGATATTTGTACAATTTTTTATAATCAATTTAAAAATGTGATTACTCAAATTCCCCAAGCTCAACAAATCATACCATTAAAAACTGATAATGAAGCAGCGGCTAAATCAGATGATAGTTATGAATTCGAGCCAGATGAAGATGAGATTTTAAGCAATTTATTACCTAAAAATATTTCAACGCAAATATTTAAGGCAATGTTAGAGAATTCAGCTAGCGAACAGGGTTCAAGAATGAGCGCAATGGATAATGCAACCCGAAACGCAGGTGAAATGGTTGACAAACTTACTATTGAGTATAATAGAAGTCGTCAGGCAGCAATTACTAAAGAACTAATAGAAATTATATCAGGAGCAGAAAGTTTATAATTATGAGCAAAGGAATAATTACACAAGTTATTGGAGCAGTAGTAGATGTTAAGTTTGAAGGAGACCTTCCTAATATTCTTACAGCATTAGAATGTAAAAATGGTGGTAATAGACTAGTTTTAGAGGTTGCCCAACATTTAGGAGAGTCAACAGTAAGAACAATCGCAATGGATGCTACTGAAGGATTAAAAAGAGGCGATGAAGTCACTAACACAAATGCTCCTATTCAAGTTCCAGTTGGACCAGAAACTTTAGGAAGAATTATAAATGTTATTGGAGAGCCAATTGATGAGAGAGGTGAAGTTAAAACTAAAGAAACTTGGTCAATACATAGACCTGCACCAGAATTTAACGAGCAGTCAACTGAGACTGAAATATTAGTAACAGGAATTAAAGTTATCGACTTATTAGCGCCATATGCCAAAGGTGGTAAAATAGGTTTATTTGGTGGTGCTGGAGTGGGTAAAACAGTTTTAATTATGGAATTAATCAACAACGTAGCTAAAGCTCATGGTGGATTTTCAGTTTTTGCGGGTGTTGGTGAAAGAACTAGAGAAGGAAACGATCTTTATCATGAAATGATAGAGTCTGGTGTAATTAAAAAAGAAGGACCAGGATCTAAAGCGGCACTAGTTTATGGACAAATGAATGAACCTCCTGGAGCAAGAGCTAGAGTAGCTTTAACAGGCTTAACTATTGCTGAATATTTTAGAGATCAAGAAGGTCAAGACGTACTTTTCTTCGTTGATAATATTTTTAGATTCACCCAAGCTGGTTCTGAAGTTTCAGCTTTATTAGGAAGAATTCCATCTGCAGTTGGTTATCAACCAACACTAGCAACTGATATGGGTAATCTTCAAGAAAGAATTACTACCACTAACAAAGGTTCAATCACATCTGTTCAAGCAATTTATGTTCCTGCAGATGACTTAACTGACCCTGCACCGGCAACTTCATTTGCTCACTTAGATGCTACAACAGTATTATCAAGACAAATTGCTGAAATTGGAATTTATCCAGCTGTAGATCCACTAGACTCAACCTCTAGAATATTGGATCCAAGAATAGTTGGAGATGAACATTATAGAGTGGCTAGAGAAGTACAAAAAGTTTTACAAACTTACAAGTCATTACAAGATATTATTGCAATTCTTGGTATGGATGAATTATCTGAAGAAGACAAGTTAACAGTTGCTAGAGCAAGAAAAATTCAAAGATTTTTATCTCAACCATTCTTTGTTGCAGAGGTATTTACGGGATCACCTGGAAAATTAGTTGATCTAGAGTCAACAATTAAAGGCTTTGCAGCAATCTGTAATGGAGACTACGATCATTTACCAGAAGCAGCATTTTATATGGTAGGAACTATTGAGGAAGCTATAGAAAAAGCTGAAAAAATGGCCAAAGATGCAGCTGCGTAATGAGCGAAGAGTTTAAAATAGAAATTGTAAATCCAGAAAAATCTTTTCTTTTAAAAGAAGATGTTACAGAAGTAGTTGTACCTGCCTATGAAGGTGAAATAGGAATACTTAAAGACCATATTTCTATTATTTCTTTTTTAAAACCAGGGATCATTAAAGTTATCACCAAATCTGTTGAGGAAAAATTTTATGTCGATGATGGTATTATAGAGTTTAAAGACAATAATTTATCTATTTTAACTAGTTCAATTATAAATCTTAAAGATTTAGACAAAAACAAAATAGATGAATTATTAAAACAGGCGGAAGAAGTAAATTCAAAAGCCGAAATCAATGATCAAACAAAATATTTAGCTGATCAAAAAATAGAAGTTTTGAAATCTATTAATTAATTATTTTTTTTACTTTTTCTTTAAGTAATTGATAAACATGAAGCTTAAAGTCCACTACAACATTGGTAATTTCATCTAATTCTATCCATTTCCAATCTAAAAATTCAGGCTTTTTTGTTTTAATATTTATATCTTCATCTTTTCCAAGATATCTCATTAGAAACCATTTTTGTTTTTGACCTCTAAATTTACCTTTCCATATAATTCCAAGTAAATTTTTTGGTAGCTCGTAAGAAATCATTTCATCAATTTCTTTAATAAGCTTTACATTTTTGATTGAAGTTTCTTCCTCAAGCTCTCTAAAAGCAGCTGTTAGAAAATCTTCTCCTTCATCAACTCCTCCCTGAGGCATTTGCCAATAATCTTTGGGATTGTCTATTCTTTTTGCGACAAAAACCTTATTATCTTTATTTACAACAATAATACCTACTCCACTTCGCAGCGGTAAATTTTTAAATCTCTCATCCATCTTAGCCGTTTAATAATTTTATGGCGTAACTTAACTGATTGTCTGTTTCAGTTTTAATTCTAAATTCATCGGAATCTTCAACAACCTCTATGTCTGGTGTAACTCCAACTTCAGAAATTGATTTTCCAGAGGGTAAATAATACTTTGCAACTGTTAATCTAATGGCGCCTCTATTTTTTAATGGAATTATTGATTGCACCGATCCTTTTCCATAACTTCTTTCGCCCAATATTATTGCACGCTTATGATCTTTTAATGCTCCAGCAACAATTTCTGAAGCAGATGCGGAGCCATAATTAATTAATACAACTAAAGTTTTACCGTCTGTGATATCACCTTTTTTGGCAAACCATTTTCTATTTTCAGAAGCTTTGCGACTTTTTGTTGATACTATTTCTCCATTATCTAAAAAAAAATCAGAAATTTTAATCGCTTGAGATAACAATCCACCTGGATTGTTTCTTAAATCTAAAATGTAAGCATTTAAATTATCGTTTTTATTTAATTCTTTAATTTTATCTTCTATTTGCTCTCCACTATTGTCATTGAAAGACGTTAGTCTTATATAGCCTATGTTATTATCTAATAAATCAGATTTTACTGATTGGACTTCAATTATTTCTCTAGTGATATTAAATGTAAGTGCTTTTTTTTCACCTCTTCTTCTAACCGTCAATTCGATAGAAGATCCAACAGGTCCTCTCATTAAATCAACAGCTTCACTTAAAGATTTTCCTTGAACCTGAGTATCATTTATTTTTACGATATAATCTCCAGCTTTTATACCAGCCTTATCTGCAGGCGTACCATCCATTGGAGTTATGACTTTGACTACTCCCGCTTCCATGCCAACTTCAATTCCAAGTCCACCAAATTCACCACTTGTTTCTGTTTGCATTTCTTCAAAAATCTCAGGTGTCATATATGCCGAGTAAGGATCTAGTGATTGTAAAAGACCATTAATTGCAGAGTCCATACTTTCTGATTGATTAATTTCATCCACATATTCTTTATTAATTTTTTCTAAAACTTCTCCAAATAAATCTATTTTTTTATAAATTTCATTTTCTACTGAATGAGAAATTTGAAAAAAACTTATGTGAATAATTAAAAAAAATATTATTAGTTTAAATTTTTTCATATCATTACTTTTTCTTTAGGTATTAATTCAGACCATATTTTTTCTAACTCATAAAATTTTCTTTTTTCAGGATGAAAGATATGAACTATTAAATCTATACCATCTACCAATTTCCACTCAGTACTTTCTTTACCTTCAATTTTAGAATTTTTAATTCCATTATCTTTTAATTTTTCTAAAACCTGTTCTGATAATGATTGAATATGTCTTGAAGATGTACCACTTGCTATTATCATATAATCTGCCATAGAACTTTTATCTTTAAGGTCTATGGTAACAATATCTTGAGCTTTGTTAGAGTCTAAAGTTTGAATGATGATTTCTTTAAGATCTGAAGTTTTATCCATTAATTAGTTTTACAGTATCAAATTTTTCTTAATTGAGAAGACGAAATGTTGACTTTATTAAATTTAACAAAAGTTAATACATTATTATCCAACGTTTTAAATGCCTTTGATTTTAATGATTTTTTTTTATAGCCCTGTCTATCAAAAACCACAATATTACACTTTTGTGAAATTAATTTCCATTTATGCCATTTATGAAAGTTAATTAAATTGTCTGCTCCCATCAAAAAATAAACTTCATATTTTGGGTTTTTTTTTAAATGATTTACTAAGTCAATCGTTTTGTTGGATTTTATATCATTTTCATAAAATTTAACTTTAATAAAATTATTTAGTTTTATAATTTTTTTACAATTTTTAATTCTTTCGATTAAATTTTTTGGATTATTTATTTTAAAAGGATTTTTTTCAGTGACTGCCCATATAACATATTTTAATTTGAAAAGTTTCTTGGCCTCTTTTGAAATAGCCAGGTGACCTTTATGGGCAGGATCGAAGGACCCACCCAATACGCCAATTTTAATTTTTTTAATATTCAAATTAATCCCTTATTTGTCCATTGCTGGTGACTTTGTATTTATAAGAAACTAATTGATTTAGACCAACAGGTCCTCTCGGTGGCAACGTATTAGTAGATATTCCAACTTCACCACCAAAACCAAATTCTCCACCATCTGCAAATTGTGTAGATGTATTATGCATTGCAATTGAGCTTTTTACATTTTTTAAAAAATTATCAGCTGTGTTTTTATTTTGGGTTATGATGGAGTCTGTATGCATAGTGCCATAAGTATTAATATGATTAATTGCATCTTCTAAATTATTTACTGATTTAACAGATACTACTGATGACAAATATTCTTTGGACCAATCTTTATTTGTAGCCTTAATAGATAAACCTTTGTATCTTTTTTTTATAACTGTATCGGCAATTATTTTACAACCATTATCGGCTAATTTTTTTAAAACTGGATTAACAAATTTATTTATAATTTTTTTGTGAAATAAAATAGTTTCTGTTGCACCACAAATAGCTGTATTTCTTAATTTAGCATTGTGAACAATTTTGATTGCCATGTTTAAATCAGCATCTTTGTCAACATAGGTATGGCAGTTTCCTTCTAAGTGACTAATAACCGGGATATTAGAATATTGCTGAACTTTTTTAACTAAACTTTTTCCTCCCCTAGGAATAATAACATCAATAAAATTTTTCATTTTTGTGAGCAAATAATCAACAACTTCTCTTTTTCTAGAGTTTATCAATTGAATAAAATTTTCATTTATTCCATTTTTTTTTAATGCAACTCTAAAAAATTTGGACAAAATTTTATTTGAATTCAATGCTTCAGAACCACCTTTTAGAATAACTGGATTGCCTGACTTAAAGCATAATGCTGCAACATCACAAGTTACATTAGGCCTACTCTCATAAATAACCCCAATAACTCCAATTGGTATTGTTACCTTAGAAATTGTTAATCCATTTGGTCTTTTCCATTTTTCAAGAACTTCGTTGGTAGGATCTTTGAGTTTAATAATTTGTTTAAGAGATTTAATTATTTGTAATATTTTTTTTTCATTAAGAATTAATCTGTTGATTAAATTTTCTTTTATTTTTTTTTGGGTTGCTATTTTTATATCTTTTAAATTTTCTTTAATAATTAATTTTTTATTTTTTAATAATAGATTACAATAATCATTTAAAACTTTATTTTTAATTTTTTTGCTAATTTTTATATTGGCTGCTTTTCTTGCATTCTTGCCAACAAGAATTAATTTATTTTTCATTTAATTTTTACCATATCATCTTTATGAACAACTTCAGATTTTGAAATATATCCCAATATTCTTTCAATATCTTTAGAATGTTGACCTAAAATTTTATTAATTTCTTCAGATGAAAATGAACTTAAGCCTCTAGCAAATTCTTTATTTTTTTTATCTAGAATTTTAATATGGTCACCTTTTTTAAATTTTCCAGAAACTTTCTTAATTCCAGCTGCTAATAAGCTTTTACCATTTTTGAGTGCTTTTTTTGCACCATCATCAATTATTAATTCTCCTTTTGGAGAAATAGAACTAATAATCCATTTTTTTCGTGCATCTAATTTAGATACTTTAGGTAAAAACCAGGTGCAATTATTTTTTTTTATTATTTCTGTAATTGGATTTAAATGTAAACCATTAGCAATTACCATTGAACATCCTGATAGCTGACATATTTTTGCAGCCTCTATTTTTGTATGCATACCTCCGCTGCCATATTCGTTTACACCTTTAATATCTATTTTTTTTAAATATTTATTTAAATCATTAATTTTTTTTATCAGCTTGGCATCCTTATGGATTTTAGGGTTTTTATTATAAAGACCATTTACGTCTGATAATAAAATCAATGTATCGGCATTAGTTATTTGAGCAACACGGGATGCTAATCTGTCGTTATCACCATACTTTATTTCACTAGTTGCTATAGTATCATTTTCATTAACTACTGGAATAAAATTTAAATCAAAAAGATTCTCAAAGGTTCTTTTGGCATTAAGAGATCTTCTTCTTTCTTCTGTATCTTCAAGGGTAAGTAATATTTGTGAAATATTAAGCTGATGTTTCTCAAAAGTTTGAGAAAATAAATTCATTAATTCAATTTGCCCAATTGATGCAATTGCTTGGCTTTTATCTAATTTTAGATTTTTTTTGTTAATATTCATTTTAATACATCCAAGAGCAATAGCTCCTGAGCTGACGATTATTATTTTTTGATTTTTTGACTTAAGTTTTTGAATATCTTCTGCAAAACTAGATAGCCATTTTTTTTTGATTTTTTTATTGTCATCTACTAGTAATGATGATCCAATTTTGATAACTGTGATTTTAGAGTCTTTAAGCAGCATATGAGATTAATTTAGACTTTATTTTAGAGATAGAATCTCTATCAAATGTTGTTAAAGTTACAACTTCTACATTTTTATCTTTTGAAAAATCTTCCAAAATTTCTTTAACCATTTCTTCGTCTACTAGATCAATTTTATTTAACACGACTAACTCTTTTTTCTTTAAGAGATCTGGACTGTAAGATTTTAATTCCTTTTTTACTTGGTTATAAGAATTATTTAAATCTACATTGGTAATATCAATCAAATGTAGTAGGCATTTGCATCTTTCGATATGTTTTAAAAATTGAATTCCTAAACCAACTCCTTCATGTGCCCCTTCGACAAGACCAGGAATATCTGCAAGTGTGATTTCTTTGTCATCATAAGATGCAACCCCTAAATTTGGATTAAGTGTTGTAAATTTATAATTTGCTATTTTAGGACTGGCATTTGTTACCGCAGCCAACAAGCTAGATTTTCCGGCATTTGGTAAACCAATTATGCCAATATCTGCAATTGTTTTAAGTTGTAACCATATTACAAATTCCTCACCTTTAGAACCTTTGGTAAATTTTTTAGGAGCTCTATTAGTTGAACTTTTAAATCTAGTATTTCCTAAGCCACCTTTGCCACCTGCTGCAGCTACAAATTCTTCACCTTCTTTATTAAAGTCATAAATAAGAGTTTTATTATCTTCTTCAAAAACTTGTGTACCGATCGGAACCTTTAAAATTAAATCTTCTCCACCTTTACCAGTCCTGTTTTGACCAGAACCGTTTTCACCTCTTTGAGCTTTATGGTGTTGTTGATACCGATAATCAATTAATGTATTTAAGTTTTGTTCAGATTTTAAAACTACTGAACCACCTTTACCACCATCGCCTCCATCTGGGCCGCCGTATTCAATAAATTTTTCTCTTCTGAAACTAGGAGAGCCATCGCCACCATTGCCAGCTTTTACGTAAATTTTAACTTGATCTAAAAATTTCATAATACAACACCTATTTAAGTTGTACTATTAATTGGGTTTTACTGAAACGAAAGTTCTATCTGATTTAGATTTTTTAAATACTACTTTGCCTTTGACTACTGAAAAAATAGAATGATCTTTTCCCATTCCAACGTTTTCTCCAGGAAAAATTCTTGTTCCTCTTTGTCTTACAATTATATTTCCAGGAATTACAGTTTCACCACCGTATTTTTTTACACCAAGTCTTCGGCCAGCACTATCTCGACCGTTTCTGGATGATCCACCTGCTTTTTTTGTTGCCATAAATTACCTAATTATTTTTTAACTACTTCTGTTGTTTCTTCAATTTTAGAAGGCGTAGAAATCTTTTCTGCTTCTGATAGTAGTTTTCCATCTTTTGCAAAAATTTTGTTAATTCTAATTAAAGAGTATTGTTGTCTATGACCATTTTTTCTTCTTGAATTTTGTCTTCTTCTTTTTTTGAAAATTAAAATAGTTCTATTTTTACTATTTTTAATTAAATCTGCCTCAACCTTAGCTCCCTCTACAGTTGGAGCACCAATCTCTATAGTTTTATCATCTCCATAAGCCAAGATTTCCTTAAATTCTATTTTTGTATCAGGCTTTGAATCTACTAGCTTTTCAATCTTAAGGATTTCCCCAGATTTCACTTTGTATTGTTTTCCACCTGTTTGTATTACTGCGTATGACATAATGTTATTCTTAAATTTTGTAACAGCAATATAGTCCGAGTAAGGCTTTAGTCAAGCCGAATAAGTTAGAAATTATCCTTTAAATCTCTTAATTTTGAGAAGTTTTCTAAGTCTTTTACTTTTAAAAATACATTGCATTCCAACTCATCTTTTATAGTGGAAGGAAGTGTCGGCAGGTTATTTGATAATTTAGATTTTATTTCTTTAATTTTATTTTTAAGTTTCAAATTGTTAGGATCATATTTCAAACAAAATTCTGAATTTTTTAGAGTATATTCATGTCCACAATAAATTTTTGTTTCTTCAGGAAATTTTTTAAATTTATTAAGAGAATTGAACATCTGATTATAAGTGCCTTCAAAAATTCTTCCACAGCCAAGTGAGAATAGAGTATCACCTGTAAAAATAATTTTTTCGTTGAAAAAGTAAAAACATATATGCCCACTTGTATGACCGGGTATATGAATTATTTTTGATTTAAAGTTATTTGCTTCCCAAAGTTGGTTGTCATCAACCATAATATCAATTCCAGGTATTCTGTGTTTGTCACCTTTAAATCCAACAATTTCACAGTTATATCTTTTTTTTAATTCTTGATTACCTCCGATATGATCATAGTGATGATGCGTATTTAAAATATATTTTAGTTTAATTTTTTTTTTATCAATAAAATTTGAAATAGGGTGAGCTTCACTTGGATCAACAACGCAAGCTACATTTTCATTTTCATCAATAATTAAATAACTATAATTATCTTGTAGACATGAAATAATTTCAACTTTCATTTTATTTTTCAATTATAAAAATTCCTAAATCTGCAAAAAAATTTTTAAAACTTAAATTTGAATTTTTGATTTCTGATACCTCTTCTTTACTTAATGCTAAAGAGCTCTTTATTTTAAAATTCTTTTCTGTGGCAAAATTAAAAAAATCTTTGATAGTACACATATGTAAATTTGCAGTATTATACCATTGATCTGGAAGTGTTTCGGTTACAGGCATTGTTCCTTTAATAAGTAAATGCAATCTTACTTTCCAATATCCAAAATTTGGAATAGTTACTATTGCTTTTTTTCCAACCCTTAAAAGTTCATTAATTACAATTTCAGGATTAAGAAAAGCCTGTAAAGTTTGACTTAAAACAGCATAATCAAATGAGTGATTAGGAAATTGTTTTAAATCACTTTCTGCATTCCCTTCAATAACAGTTAACCCTTTTGAGATACATTTTTGAACTTTATCTTTTGAAATTTCTAAACCTCTAACATCTATATTTTTATTTTGTTTTAAAAAATCCATTAATACACCGTCACCACAGCCTACATCAATTACTCTGCTGTTGGCTTCTATTAAATCAGCAATTATTCTAAATTCGTGTTTCATAATTAATATGATTTTTCTAAAAAATTTTTTAAAGCTTTTAAAAACTCAGGCACATCCAATAAAAATGAGTCATGACCTTTATCAGACTCTATTTCTACAAAGCCGACATCCGCACCAATTGCATTTAAGGCAATTACAATCTCTTTATTTTCTTGAGTAGGGTAGAGCCAATCTGATGTAAACGAAATTATAAAAAATTTTGTTTTAGTATCTTTAAATGCTTTTGATAAATTTCCTTCAAATTTTCTAGATAGATCAAAGTAATCCATTGCTCTTGTAATATACAAATAGCTATTGGCATCAAATCTATCTACAAAAACTGAGCCTTGATATCTTAAATAACTTTCAATTTGAAAATCTGCATCAAAACCAAATTTTAAATCATCCCTTTCTTGCAGTTTTCTTCCAAATTTTTCTTGAAGTCCTTTTTTTGAAAGATAAGTAATATGTGCTGCCATTCTAGCTACTGCTAAACCTTTATTGGGATTTGAATTTTTAGCAATATAATCTCCATCACACCAATTTGAGTCAGAAGCTATTGCTTGTCTTCCCAATTCGTTTAATGCTATATTTTGAGCTGAATGACTGGATGTACAAGCAATCGGAATAGCAGTTTTTGCTCTATTGGGAAAATTACTTACAAACTGTAAAACTTGCATTCCACCCATTGATCCTCCAATAACTGAAAAAAGTTTTTCTATGCCAAAATAATCTATTAAATTAATTTGAGCATTCACCATGTCATTAATAGTTATTACAGGAAAATTAATTCCATAAATTTTTTGAGTTTCTTGATCTAAATCGCTTGGTCCAAAAGAACCCATACAGCCGCCAATTACATTTACACAAATAATAAAAAATTTATCTGTATCAATAGCTTTTCCTGGGCCTACAGCATAACTCCACCAACCATCTTTATTAGTAATTGGATTAATTCCTGTAACGAATTGATCCCCAGTTAATGCATGAAATATTAAAATAGCATTATCTTTTTTTTGATTAAGTGATCCATAGGTTTCATATGCTAATGGAAAATTACTGATTGTTTTACCACAATCTAATTTTAGTGGTTTTTCTACTAACAAATTTTTTATGTCTTTTTTAATGTTCATAAGCTAAAGCTGAGAGTTGAATTGTGAGAAAAAAAACTTATTTAGCGGTTTTTTTAAAGCGCTCGCAATTCAGATAAATCAGCGCACAAATTTTGTACTAGAAGTTATTTAGTATGTCAATTTTTTTTAAAGAATATACATATTCAGTATAAATAAATAATAATTTATTTATAAAGAACAAAAACAAAAAAATGCCTATACCAAAATTTAAACAGTTTAATATTGAACCCTATAAGCCAGGTAAGTCTGAGATTAAAAAGATTAAAAATGTTTTAAAATTATCGGCAAATGAGTCTGCTTTAGGAACTAGTAGCAGAGTTAAAAAAATTTTATCCAGTAAAAATTTAGAGTTATCTAGATACCCAGACAGCAAGTCTATTGCTCTAAGAAAACAAATAGCAAAAACTTATAATTGTAATTTTAATAAAATTATATGTGGGGCCGGCTCAGATGAAGTAATACAAATGATTTGTAGCTTATATCTGAGTAATAATGATGAGGTAATTGTCCCAGAATTTAGTTTTTTGATGTATAGAATTTATGCTGAGATAGTTGGAGCAAAAGTTGTTTTTGCAAAAGAAGATAAATTTAGAGTTTCAATTTTAGAAATATTAAAAAAAGTAACTAAAAAAACAAAAATTGTATTTATTGCAAACCCGAATAATCCAACTGGTACTTATTTAACAAAATCAGAACTTATTAGCTTAAGAAAACAACTTGATCAAAATATTTTATTAGTACTTGATGATGCTTATCAGGAGTATGTGACAACACCAGATTATATTTCAGGATTAAATTTATTTAAAAATAATGATAATGTTTTTATAATCAGAACCTTTTCTAAAATCTATGGATTGGCATCACTTAGAATAGGATGGGGCTATGGATCATCAAAAATAATTAATGCATTAAATTCAATTAAGCCCCCATTTAATGTAAATCAAGTTGCACAAATTGCTGCTACAGAATCTCTGAAGGATAAAAAATTTATAAGACAATCAATAAAATTTAATTTGATTAATGGCAGAAAGATTAAAAAATTTTTAGAAGAATATAATATTTTTACAAATGAAATTAATGGCAGAAAGATTAAAAAATTTTTAGAAGAATATAATATATTTACAAATGAGATTACTACAAATTTTTTATTACTTAATTTTGATAAATGTAAATACTCATCAAAACTTTTTTATGAAAAATTAAAACGAAAAGGGATATTAGTCAGATCTACCGAAGAAGGATATAAGATTAAAAATCATTTAAGGTTAACTATAGGTTCTCAAACAGAAAATTTAAGGTTATTAAAAGCTATAAAAAATATATTTAAATAAATAATGAAAAATATTTTTATAATAGGATGTGGTTTATTAGGTTCATCTTTATTAAGAGCTATAATAAAAAAAAATATATCAAAAAAAGTTTTTATTTATGAAAAATCTAAATCCAATTTAAATAAAATTAAAAAACTTAAGATACCATGTATATTGGTTAATGATTTTCAACATGCAGTTACAAATTCAAATCTAATTATTTTATGTACTCCTATGAGTGAATACAAAAATATAGTTTTAAAAATAAATCCACACTTAACTAGCAAAAATTTAATCACTGATGTTGGATCATCTAAAGTAGAGTCCTTTAAAATTATTAAGAAATATTTAAAAAAAGATGCTATTTGGCTTTCAAGTCATCCAATAGCTGGCTCTGAAGTAAGTGGCCCTGAGCATGGAAAAGCAGATTTATTTGTTAATAGATGGTCAATTTTGATTAAAGATAAAAATTCAAAAAAAGAGCATTTAAAATTATTAAATAATTTTTGGAAAAAACTTGGCTCTAAAGTTGCAATTATGACAGCTGACAAGCACGACAAGATATTTTCTATTACTAGTCATTTGCCTCATCTAATCGCTTATAATCTTGTTAAATCTGCCCAAGATTTTGAAAAGAAACAAAAATATAGTTTAATTAAATTTAGTGCTGGAGGTTTAAGAGATTTTTCTAGAATCGCTGCATCTAATGAAATTATGTGGCGTGATATTTTTTTTAATAATAATAATAATATTATTAAAGCAATAGAGCTATTTATTAAAAATTTAAATTCATTCAAAAAAGATATTCAGACAAAAAATAATAAATCTATATTAGAAAAGTTAATACAAACTAAAGGTGTTAGAAAAAAAATAATTAAACTGAAACAGGATATTAATAAACCTGACTTTGGTAGAAGTTAGTATTGAGAGATATTGCTAATTTTTCTAATTTTTAATTTTGCTGTTTTTTCAATTAAATTGATAGTTTTAATAGTAGGCATAATTAGAACTTTTTTTCTTGGTCCATAAGCATGGATAAAATTTTTATTATCAATACAAATTCCAACATGCCCCTTCCAGTAAATGATATTACCTTTTTTAAATTCTTTTTTATTTATTCTTTTGCAATATTTAACTTGGTCTTTTGTGTCCCTTGGAAAAAATTTATTATTGAATTTAAAGTATATTTGTAAAAGAGCAGAACAATCAATTCCATGACAAGATTTTCCACCCCAAAAATATTTAGTATTTAAAAATTGTTTAAAAATTTTTACAAAGTTTTTATTTATAAAATTGATTATTTTTGTATCTTTTTTTTTAATCCATTTATTTTTTTCAAATTCAAAATAATTTTTTTCTTCACTTAAAATTGAAATATTGCTACTAAAAAATAAACAATCTGGAGTTTTAATAAATTTATTTTTAACTTTTCTATATATATAAGATCGAATTTTGAATATTTTATGAGTAGAATTTAGTTTATTTCTAAATTTATCAATTTTAATAAATCCATAATAGTTGTCATATAATGTTTTTATCTTGACCCAATTTTTAATTTTTTTTTGAATGATAAATTTTTCACCATATAAAATTTGTGAATTGACTTCAGAATTTGATGATGGTTTTTTATATATATTTTCTATACTTTTATTGAAATAAAACTTATTTTTCACTTAATTTTAATTTGTTTCTCATGAACCATAGAATGATTAAAGATGGAATAACCATAATGGCTGTTAATATAAAAAATACACCCCAATCTCCATTTAGCCAATCTACCAATGCTCCTGATGAAGAAGCTAGCGTGGTTCTTCCTGCGGTTCCAATGGATGCTAATAACGCATATTGCGTTGCTGTATAAGCTCGATCGACCAATAAAGAAATAAAAGCAACAAAAGCAACTGTTGCAAATGCTGCGGCTATATCATCAAATATGACTGCTATTGCAAAAAGTAACTCTGATTTGTCACTCCATGCTAATAAAGTGAATAATAAATTTGTACTAGCCATTAGAATTCCAGCTAGAAACATCGCTTTTAGAACACCGGATCTAATTACAAATAACCCACCAAGTAATGTAAATATCACAGTTGTAACCCATCCGAGAGTTTTCGAATAAATAGCTATATCGCTCTTGCTAAAACCAATTTCTTTATAAAAAATTATGGACATTCTACCCAAAAAGGCTTCGCCAACCTTAAAAAGAAAAACAAATCCTAAAATTCCTAATGCAATTTTAAAGCCATTCTTTTTAAAAAAACTAACGACAGGACCACCTATGGTACCACCAATCCATGTGAGTAAATCTGTAAATATATTTTTTGAATTAAATTTATTTGAAATTAGTTTATCGTCTTCTTTTTGTTTCTTTTTTCTATCTTCTGAACCTCCTTCAGAAATAAACATCAATCCAATATTCATCAATATTACTAAAACACCAAGTATTAAAAAAGTAAGTTGCCAATAATTTTCTAAGCCTAAATTTTGTAGATATTCTGCAGAAAATAATGAAATAACACCACCTAATTTATAACCACTCCACCAACCAACAACTGCCATCGCGGCACCTGCAGCCATAGATTTTCCCTCGTGTTCACCAATTTGTTCTATTCTTAAAGCATCAACGGTTATATCTTGAGTAGCTGAAGCAATTGCAATAAATAACCCAATAGTAATTACTAGTGCTAAATTTTGGGTTGGATTAAGAATACTCCATAAAACAAGACAAATTAAAATTAATGATTGCATTAAAACAATCCAAGCTCTTCGGTGACCAATTTTTTTTGTAAGAAAGGGAATTTGAATTCTATCTATTAACGGTGCCCACAAATAGTTGAACGCATAAACACCAAATATTAATCCTGCCCAACCAATCGTTGATCTGCTTAATCCGTCCTCTTTTAACCACAAGCTAAGACTACTTCCTATAAGCACCCAAGGAAATCCCGAAATTGCACCGAGCAATAAAATTTTTAACATTCTAATGTCAAAATATATTGAAAATGTTTCTGATAAGGTTTGTTTTTTTATTTCAATCAAATTAATTTCTCCAAAATGATGGTATAAATAATACTAAAATAGCGAACAACTCAAGTCTACCTAAAATCATTCCAATAGTTAGTATCCATTTAGAAATATCTGGCAAAGTTGAAAAATTACCATTTGGACCAATTATGTTCCCTAGTCCTGGGCCTACATTTGAAATTGAGGTCGCAGCACCTGAGATAGCTGTTACAAAATCAAGACCAGTCAAAGATAATAATGCTGCTAAAATAAAGAATATTACAAAATATAGATATATGAATGAAATTATTGAAGAAATAAATTTATTATCAATAACATTCTTGTCATATTTCATAACAAATACTCCCTTAGGATAAATGATTTTTTTAAGTTGGTTGGAAATAAATAAATATAGTATTTGAATCCTGAATATTTTTATTCCACAAGTTGTAGATCCAGCGCAACCACCAATAAACATTAAAGCTAAAAATAATACTAACGCAAAACTACCCCAACCATCAAATTCAGCATTTACATACCCAGTGCCTGTAAGAATTGAAATAACATTAAAAAATATAGATCTTAAATTAAATTTAGTTCCATCATAAAAAATCAAATAAATTGATAGAACAATGATTGCTATTAAAATTATTTTTATAAATGTTCTGATTTGAATATCTGAGGTAAAAATTCTTTTATTACCATTTATAAATTTTATGTAGACAATAAAGGGTAGGCTTCCTAAGATTATAAATAGCATTGAAGCAATTTCAATTGGAATACTATTAAAATAACCAATGGACTCGTTATAATTAGAAAATCCCCCAGTTGCTATTGTTGTCATGGAATGGGTTAAGCTATCAAAAATACTCATGCCAAAAATCCAATAAGTAAAAGCACACAAGATTGTAAGTGATGAATAAATATAAATTAGTCTAAGGGCAATCTCTTTAGATTTTGGAAGAATTTTTTCAGAAGAGTCGTTACTAGATATTTTAAATAATTGCATACCTCCTACATTCATTATCGGCATCAGTGTGATAGCCATTACAATTATACCAATACCCCCTAGCCATTGAAGTATTGCGCGCCAGAGCAGTATACTTTTAGGCGTTATCTCTAAATTAGAAAGTATAGTTGAGCCAGTAGTAGTAATTCCAGACATGCTTTCAAAAAAAGAATCTGTAAATGATAAATTTAGATTAGAAAAAATAAAAGGCAAAGACCCAAAAATTGCAATACTTAACCAAGATAAAGCTGTTAATAAAAAAGCTTGTTGCAAATTTAATTTTTTATCATGATCTAAGTTAGATAAAAAAAATAAAGTTCCAAAAACAATTGTGATTATTGATGCTCCAAAAAAAGACGAATCTATTTCTGAATAAATTAGCTGTATGATTATTGGAAGAAACATAGAAGCTCCCAAAATTATTTGCAAAATACCCAGTGTAAAAAAAACAGTTTTATAATTAGACATTTTGAAAGAACATTATTTTATGGTAAATAAATTTCAACTCTATAAGAATTAGTAAAATCGTTAATTTAAGATTTTTTATAAGTTATTCATGATTAAAAAAGAAAATTTAGATAAAACAAGTGCATGGCCTTTTGTAGAAGCAAAAAAAATGCTTCGAGAAAGAAAGTCATTTATAGAAAAAAAAGGTAAAATAACTTTACAGACAGGCTACGGACCAAGTGGTTTACCACATATTGGAACATTTGGTGAAGTTGCGAGAACTTCAATGATGGTAAATGCATTAAATCAATTGACTGATCTTCCAACAGAAATAATTACGTTCTCAGATGATATGGATGGATTAAGGAAAGTGCCTGACAATGTCCCTAATCAAGATTTATTAACAGCCAACTTACACAAACCACTAACTCAAGTCCCCGATCCTTTTAATAAATTTAATAGTTTTGGCGAACATAATAACGAGATGTTAAAAAATTTTTTAGATAGTTTTAATTTTAAATATAATTTTAAAAGCTCAACCTCGCTCTATAAAAGTGGTTACTTTAATCCAACACTTCAAATTATTTTAGAGAACTACGATGGAGTTATGAATATTATTTTACCAACCCTTGGTAAAGAAAGACAAAAAACCTATAGTCCTTTTTTACCGATATGCCCAGAAACAGGACATGTTTTAGAAATCCCTGTACTAGAAATCAAT